>NZ_JAKMPZ010000007.1:0-98241 GCF_025771325.1 Campylobacter sp. RKI_CA19_01122
GATAGAGAGTTAAATTTTAGTAAAACACAAAACAAGTGATACTATAACTTTAACCAAGTAATTCCATAGCATCTTTGTATACACTAACTAGCGAAGCTAAAGTAACAAAAGCACCGATGATTAAAAAAATCATTTCAATTTTTTTTCTTTTATTCTCTTTTATTTTTTCCTTTTTATCTTCTTCTTGATTTTGCTCAATATGCAAAATATCAACAAGATTTTCTATTTGAATTTTTAATTCTTGATGTTGTTCTAAAATATTATAATAATGAAATATAATTTTCCATATTGTGTGTTTTTGTTGGTAGTTATAATGTATTGGGTTGCTAAAAAAATATTTCAAATTAAAAACATAAAAATCTTTTTTAATATCAATAACATCATGGTAGTTTTCTTTATCTATAATACTTGAAGTCAAATTCAAATAATACTCCATTTTCTCACGATAAGCCAAAGAAAGTGCAAACATAGTCATTGTATCTTTAAATTTACTTTCACAATTGTTAAATTTAGCCTGAAACAAAAAGCCTTTTTCTGAAAACACAACTTTAATATCTGGATTATCATAACAATTTGATTTATCTATTTTTAATGTAAAACTACCTCTTAATAGTTGCGATATTTTACCATCATTCATATTTTCATCAGTATAAGCAACTATATAATCTATCACGCTTTTTTTAAATTGACAATACTCTTGACCTACGAAAACTCCATCTTTTATACATATAATACATATATCAAAAATTTTATATATTAGTATTGTACCTTTGGTATAATTTTGGTCTTCTATATTGGTATAAATTTCTAAATTTTGCGCCAAAAAGATATGAAAAAAATCCTTTAGCCTTGTATCTTTTTTAAATTTATCCTTGCAAAAATTTTCGATAATTTTAACTTGATATATATTTACCATAATATCTTCCTAATATTTGCAATATATTTTAATTTAAAATATTATTATTGTACAACTAAAAATAAATTATAGGTTTTCATATTTGAGTAAAATCTAGATTAGTGGTGCGGATGAAAGGACTTGAACCTTCACGCATTGCTGCACCAGATCCTAAGCCTAATGCGTTTTGTTATCATTTTTTATCAAAGTATTGAAAAATAGGCGTTTTATTGTTTAAGTTTATCTTAAAAATAGTATTATTTTATACCATTTTGAGAAAAAAACCGCTACCAAAACCGCTACCACTAAAATCCATTTGAGATACTATTTTTAGTATATTTTTAATTTTATATTATGTAAAAAATAATAAAATTTTCTGCGTAAATTAAAAGCAAAAAAGGAATATCTTGAAAAATCTAGTAAAAATAAAAGAATATAAGGGTATATATTTTATAGACAAAGATAAGAAATTAGAGGATATAAAAGAAATTAGTTTAGTAGAATTGCAAAGAAGATTAACTATACCATACGAATTAGCTATAAGATATTATGAAGGGAAAAAATCAAGTTATGAGATATTTCCTATTTTAAATAACACCCAGACCCTTAAAAAGAATTGTGAGTTAATTGCCTTGCAAAGAATTAATGGAAAATTTGCAAAGAAATTTAAAATTAAAGAACCTAAACTAAATGAAGTGTTTGAAGAATGGATTAGTATGCGAAAAAATACTATTTCTAAAAAACATTATGAGGTAACCATATTTTCATATAATGCACATATAAAAGATATTATAGGTAACATCAAAATAAAACAAGTCAAATTAAAAGATATGCAAAATATTGTTAATAAAATGATTGATCAAGGCAAATCTCCAAGAACAACAAAAACAATAAAAGATATACTTTCTCCAGTATTTGAATTTGCTATTAAAAATGATTATATAGAAAAAAATATAGCAAGAGAAATAGAGATACAAAAATTTGATAACAAAAGATATTTTACTATTGATGATGAGGATAGAAATGCTCTTTATAAAGCTATTATAAATTATGAAAATTTAACGATACGAGCTATGTTTATATTTCTTTTACATGGAAGAAGAAAAAGTGAAGTTCTTACATTAAAATGGGACAATATTGACTTTGCTAATAAAATTTATTTTTTACCTTCAAGCCAAAACAAATCAAGGAAAAACTTACAATTTCCGTTAAGTTCTTTACAAATAGAAGCTTTAAAAAGCATTGGAGTAAAAAATAAAGGATATATTTTTATTAAAGAAGATGGAAACCCTTATAAAGATATAAGATGGCATTGGGATAAAATAAATCAAAAATTAAAAACTCCTATTAGATTACATGACTTAAGACATTTAATAGGATATATAGGTATTAATATGGGTATATCTTTAGAAGCTATTGGAGAAACATTAGGACATTCAAGCATAGGAGTTACAAAAAGATATGCAAATATTAAAAATGAAACTATTAATAATACTCTAAATGCTATTTTTAGTAATTTTAAAACTGAAAAACACTAATTTACAATGGTTTTTTAGGTTTTTCGGTTTTTTGGTTAAGTGTGATTAAAATTTTAAACTATTTTTAGAGCTATTAAGTTTTAAATATTCATCAAGATCATCTTTTTTAAAAACAAGTTTTTTGCCAATTTTACAAAAAGGAACTTTTCCTAAATTACAATCCTTGTAAAGTTTTGAAGTGCTTATTTTTAAATAATTTGAAGCCTGTTGTACATTTAAATTTTCATCAGTTTTATTCTTGATTAATTCATTTTCTTTTAAAATCTTTTTAAAAATATCTTCAAGATCACTAGCTTTGCAAATTACTATATTATCCATATCCATTATTTTTCCTCATTTTTTAAGTAATAATAAATCGAATTGTTATCAAAACGATCTTTGAGCATGCACCATTTTCCTTTTTTTGCATATTCTTGCAAAAGTTTTCTTGCCTTTTCACGACCAACATATCTTTTGCAATTTCTTAAGACTAGGTTGATTAATTCATTTTGCTTAAAACGACCCATCTTTAAAATCTCTAAAACAGTTTTTATAAACTCTATCTCATAAGAACTCATCTCAACACTATCAAATTCCATTCTTTCTAAATTGCTAAAATTTAAAACTTTGAATGCTATTTTTTCAAGTATAAATCTTCCAAGTTTTTCTGGTCTTAACAAAATAGAATTCATCTCTTCAGTGTATTCACATCTATAGCTAAAATCAGCATAATCAACAATTTGATGACTATCAGAAAAAACTCCGCTTTTATTTAAATGGTGAATAAAAAGCACGGTTCCACCTTTTTTTCGAATTATTTTCTCTTTTGAAAATAAATAATTTGGATCAATAAATCTTCCTATTTTTCTAGTGACACAATTTAAAGAATCAACAATTATAAATACATTGAATTTCTCTTGAATTTTTATTATTTCGTCGCATATGTTTTCAAAATATATGAATTTTTTATCAGAGCATGTTAAATCTATTACAAAAAAACGGTTGGTAAAATTTTCAAGAAGATTTGCGAAACCATATTTTTTTAAACTCGAAAGTCCCATATCTGCATTTATATAAAACACTCTAATTTCATTATCTTTCTTTAAAATTTCCTTGCAAAAATACAAACAAACACTTGTCTTTCCACTACCACTACTACCATAAAGCAAACCCAAAGATTCTTTCGGTATCAAATCTTTTAAGAGCCATGATTCTTGACAAGATTGAAAATTTTCCAATTTCAATGAAAATTTTTTTATGTTTTCCATCTTATAATCCTTTTTTAGAATTATAAATTCTTTAATTTAAAATAATATAAATTTTTATTTTATTTTTAACAAAAATATTTTAATATTTTAATAATTTTATATAGGATAATTCTATTATGATAAAAGAAAATATTAAGTTTTTAAGAAAACAACGCAAATTAACACAACAAGAGTTGGGCGAAATTTTAAATGTAGGACAAAAAACAGTAAGTATGTGGGAAAAAGGAAATAACAATATTACACTTCCTACAATACTAAAAATATGTGAGCATTTTCAAATTAGTCCAAATGAGCTACTAGCAAATAATTTAGCGGATATGGAGCTACATAGAAATCTTAGAAATTACAATAGACTTACACATGAATTACAGCTAAAAAATGGCTTAAATGATTTTTTAAAATCAAACATTGTAAATATGCAACTTCAAAAAATATCTAAACATATTCGTTCTCTCAAAGGTGTAGGATTTATAGAGAAATTAAGTGAAAGCTGGAGTGGAAATGGAGAGAAAATGCTTTTAATTCTTCTCTTGTTTATTAAACATTTAAACAAGATAGAATTAAGCCGCACAACAATGAGTAAAAAAGATTTTATAAACATGTTAAAGAAATTTAAAATTTCTTTAAAAAATATCAAATTATACTCTTTAATTTTAAGTGAAAAAGACAAAATAAATACCATAGAGTGGGTAGAAAACAACTTAGATGAGATCGATGTAAATGCTTTATTTATTGATTTAAGAAAAGATGTTGAAAAAATAATTATAAATGAGCTTAATTCGTTTAATTATTTAATTTTTAAGGATTAAAACAGATAATATTTGCTGGTTGTTATTTACCAGCTAAAATTTTGCAACAGAATATGAAATCATTCTGTACAAAGATTTGTTAGTTTTTAAAATAACCGTTTTTGCTATTCTTTAATTCTTTATATTGTATTTTGATTGTTTTATTTATGTAATTTTACATAAATAAAAAGTTTTTCAAATTCACAACAAAATCCTTTATGCTATAATAAAAAATAAAATTATATAAGAAAGGATGTAGATGTCTATAAAAATTGAAATTAGTGGATTTGATAAGGATTTTTTGCCTGTTTTTGAGAGTTTGGCTAAAAGCCTAAGAGCTAGTTATTGTTTATTAGAGTATGATATCCCAGATGAGAATAAACAAAGTTCTATGAAAAAAGCTTTAGAAGAAATGAAAAATGGAGAATATGAAACTTTTAAAAACTTTGATGAGTATAAAAGGGCTATGCGTGAAATATGAAATTAGAGTTTTAAAAGAATACAAGAAAAATTACAAGAAGCTAACACTAAAAGAAAAAGATTTAGTAGATGAAATAGTTTATCGCTTATCTAACAATGAAACTCTTGAAAGAAAATACAAGGATCATAAACTAAAAGGTGAATTTAAAGATCTTAGAGAGTGTCATGTAAAACCTGATTTGCTCTTAATTTATCAAAAACAAGATGATAAGCTTATTTTAACCTGTATTAATATAGGTTCTCATAGTGAGTTGTTTTAAATAATTGAAGTTAAATTAATCAAGTTAATAAAATCCATAACTACACATTAAGTCACTTATGTCACTATAAAAAGAAAAAAAGGAAAACACTATGGAAAAATTATCCCAAGAAGAAATACAAAAAGCTATGAGAGAATGTGTAGTAGGTTCTTATACTTATGATCCAGCTAATCCTAATGGCTATTTTCAAGATTTATTTGATGTAGAAAATGAAGTTTTTGCTAAAGATTATGAGTTTATAGAAAAATGTGGTTTAGATGATATGGTAAAACACAAAGAAAGTGATTGTGTTTTTAAAGTTTTTTACAAACAAGATCACAAAGTTAGACTTCTTAGAGTTAGCAATATGCAAGCAATGAATAGTTTTGAAAGCTATAGGGGTATAATGGCAAAAATAATAGGTTTTAAGCCAGAAGATCAAGAGTGATAATAAAAGCAAACAGTTTTTAAGAAGTTTAGTGAATTTTTAGAAGAATATCATATTTTTCCTATAAATTCTAATATTAGGAAAAGAGATATCTAAAAAATTTTATCTCATCTAATGATAATATAATTAATAATATAGCAAATATAGCACTTATTACAAAAGAATATAATAATAAAATCAATAATAAAAATCCAAGCACATATATAAAAGAGTTGCTAAATAAAAAAATACAAGATAATCAACAAGAACAATTTTTTAAAGATTTAGAAACACATTTTATAACAAAAGATATGGTTGAATATTTATTAAATGATGATTTTGAGAATTTTATTATTAGTCGAACAGCTTTAATTTATGATTATATGAAAAACATTACTTAAATTCATAGGATAACTATGTTATCCTAACTATAAAAATATATAAATAAGATATAGTAAAAACTTTAAATAATTTTTATTTTAAGCTTTCTAGCATAAAATTCATCATAGCCCAAATGCTTGAAAGTATAGTTACTGTAGTTGCTACTGCAGTACCTAAAAGCCAATAAAGCGCTTTTTGCTTAGCGCTAGAAATTTGTTCTGAGAATTCAGTTTTAACTTCAGCTATTTCAGTTTTAATTTCAGCTATTTTGGTGTTAATAATTCCTTCTAGTCTTGCAACTTCAGAATAAATTAAACTTTCCAATCTTTTAATCTCTGATTGAAATAAATCTTTACTTACAAGCTCTTGTCTTATTTCTTCTATAGTTTGATTTTTAAGATTTTCAAAATTCAATCTTTGAGTAGTTGCTCTACCATTAACAAGTTCTTCAAAAGCTTTAATTAATTTTTGTGATTGTTCAGGATTAGAAAAAATACTTTCTAATAAAGCTTTAAAACTTTCATTAAGTATATACTCTTTTTCCTGAGCCATAATATTTCCTTGCATATTTAATCCTTTGTCATTATAACACAATTTGTTATAGGTTATTTATTTTATATATCAAGCTTTTGTATTTAACTTATATTAAGCTATTTTATACTAGATTGTAGGCATTTTCAATGTTTTTTGCGCATATTCACTATATGCAACTTCAACTACAAAAGGTTTATCGCCAACAGTTCTATAAACTTCACAAATTGCAACCAAATCTTGAGCGTATTGCCATTGATTATTCACTAATTTTGGATAGTTTTTAATCTCGCTATAAGAACGAATACCACCAAATTTTCCGCTTTTGTGAGCAATAGCTAAAAAGCCATCTCTGCCCACTAAAGGTTCTATTTTTTCAACCCACACATCTTTACCATTTTTTGTAACTTTTGCCCTATGAGGAACAAAAAATACTTGGTGCAAGAAAGGATCTAGATCATATTTAGTTACGACACTAAGGTAATATTTTATTTCTGTTTTATTGATCTTAGTTTCAGCAGGGAAGAAATGTTTTTTAATTAGAGCGATTCTTTCTTTGTTTAATTCTATATTTTGATTTGTATTTATTATTGCTGACATGTTTTTCCTTTTTTTTGATTTGATAATAAAAAAGGAATAGAAAATTATATTGCCCAGGAAGAGAATAAAAAAATCTATTCCCAACTTATAGGGTGTGCTAAGAAGCTAAAATAAAGACTAACTTTTTCTTTCATTAATGTATTTATCGTTAAAATAATGAGCTACTAAAACCAATGTGCCAAAAATAAGAGTGATAGCACCAATTAAAATAGCTATATTATAACCATCCATTCTCTCTCATTTTCTTTCAAAAAAAGATCATTCTTTAAGAAAGATCGATGATAGTGCAACTATCGCTCATTTGCAAACCATAAAGACTATTTACAAATAATCCTACGCCAATAGATTCCATGAATCTTAAGATTGTTTCGCAGGTATTTTTATAAATAATACTTTTTAAAATTTTTATTTATATTATTATCTAGCAATAAAAAATAAAAGCTAAAAGATATAAACATGCTTCTATTATAAAATATCAAAATCAATTATTTTTTATTATTATCGGTTTTTTTATCTTTATCAAAGTCATAAAATGTCACAAATATGGCAACTGCTATTGCAAAGGCTAATACAATATATTGTCCCATTTTATTTCCTTTTTTTGTTATAAAAATTATTAAATTAATATATTATCTAATCAACTTTAAAAATACAATATTATTTTTTAATTATAATATTTCAAAGATCTAGCTTTTATCAACTTTGTATTATATCCATAGTTACTTTGTTGATATTCTTGATATTTATGAAATCTACAAATTTCTACTAAGAATAGTTTAAATAATATATTTGCAGAAAAAATTGTTTATAAGTTATAAAGTCTATTTTTGATATATTCTTTATATTATTAGCTTAGGATTTTTAATGGGTGTAAGCGAAAATACTTTTGAAATTATCTTAGAAAAATTAAAATAAGCAAAATTAAATAATAAAACAAAAGGATAGATATGTTTAAAAACGAAGAATATATAAACCAGAGAAAAGCATTATGGATAAAAAGTTTTGAGGCTTTTAAAGATGATGAAGAATTTCACAAAGAACAGTTAGAGTTTGCTGAAGCAGGAATAAATGATGGATTTGAGGAAGATCAATTATATAAATTAATCCAAAATTGCAAAAATAATACAAAACAAACTTACCCATAAATATTTAAATTGTTTTAGCTAAAAAAACCAATTTCAGATATTATTGATTAATTTGTATATGATTTTAGTCTCTTTTTAAATTTCTTTATGATAAAATCCAGTTTGAGTAACCTTTAAACCGCCAGTGTTTTAGTCTCTTTTTAAATTTCTTTATGATAAAATTTCTTGGATTAGAAAATAAAGGTAAACCTTGTTTTAGTCTCTTTTTAAATTTCTTTATGATAAAATAACTAAAGCGTATGAGTTTGAAGCAAGAAGGTTTTAGTCTCTTTTTAAATTTCTTTATGATAAAATAAGTGGGATAGTGGATATTATTCTTACTTAGTTTTAGTCTCTTTTTAAATTTCTTTATGATAAAATATAGTTTAATCCTTTAAGTTAAATTGTTAAGTTTTAGTCTCTTTTTAAATTTCTTTATGATAAAATAAAAGACTTTTTCAAAATTTAGCTAGGCTAGTTTTAGTCTCTTTTTAAATTTCTTTATGATAAAATGTAACCATAGCTTGATATGGGGTAGCTTGAGTTTTAGTCTCTTTTTAAATTTCTTTATGATAAAATCATTAGTGTTTAACCTTACCTTAACTTGCGGTTTTAGTCTCTTTTTAAATTTCTTTATGATAAAATATAATGGTGTTGAAAATGAGTGTGAATCTTGTTTTAGTCTCTTTTTAAATTTCTTTATGATAAAATAGAGAACTAGAGCATTTAGGTATGCAAGAAGTTTTAGTCTCTTTTTAAATTTCTTTATGATAAAATTATGATGAGAGAAAGTCAAGCGATGATAATGTTTTAGTCTCTTTTTAAATTTCTTTATGATAAAATATGCAAGATTTATACGAAAAATATGATATAGTTTTAGTCTCTTTTTAAATTTCTTTATGATAAAATGAATTACAAGATGATGTAGAAAACGCAATAGTTTTAGTCTCTTTTTAAATTTCTTTATGATAAAATTCTTTTAGCTTGAACTGAATTGGAACACATGTTTTAGTCTCTTTTTAAATTTCTTTATGATAAAATCTAAGTTTAAATTTTATTGTTAGTGATATAGTTTTAGTCTCTTTTTAAATTTCTTTATGATAAAATCTAAGTTTAAATTTTATTGTTAGTGATATAGTTTTAGTCTCTTTTTAAATTTCTTTATGATAAAATGGTGATAATAAAAACGGAGAGAGTAAAAAAGTTTTAGTCTCTTTTTAAATTTCTTTATGATAAAATATATGGAAACTATAATATTTCAAACACAGGGTTTTAGTCTCTTTTTAAATTTCTTTATGATAAAATAGATCTTTATCAAATAAAGAAAACTAGGTGTTTTTCTATAGAAAAAAACCTAAAATATGCTATAATTCTTGCTAAAGAAATTTAAAAAGAGACTAAAATAAGTGGTTTTTGGTCATCCACGCAGGGTTACAATCCCTTTAAAACCATTAAAATTCAAATAAACTAGGTTGTATAAACTTAGTTTTTTTCTTTTCTTTACTTAATTTTTCATTACCGTATTTAAATTCTTTACTTTTTTCATCATATTCAAATAAAACTAGATTTTTATCATCATTTATTTTTTCATTAAAAGAAGCTCCGCCTAAAAGAATTTGCATATTGTCAAATTGTTTTTCTGTTATGGTTAAAACCCTTATATTTCCATAAGGTGGTAAAATTTTCTCTATAGATTTTATCGTTGTTTTAGCTGAAGCTGATCCTTTGCAAATTTTCACATACACGCTAAATTGCATCATAAAAAATCCAAGCTTTATCAATGAAGTTCTAAATTTATTTGCATTTTTTTGATCCTTTTTACTTTTTGTGGGCATATCAAACATCAATAAAACTCTCATAAATTTATCTTCTATCATATAAATTTACCATCATCAGCTCATCATCTTCCAATAAAGCGTTTTTAAAATTTTGAACATAGAAATTTATAGCCCTGTTTAAAGGATAAGATTTATTTTCAAAAACCACCTCTTCTTGCAAAATACCAATTAATTTTTGCTTTGTTTCCTTGTCTAAAAATTCACTATCTTTTGTATCTTTTAGCTTAAATACACATAAATCAATCAACGGTCTAAAAACTTCTATCAAATCATCACAAAGATTAAAATCATTATAAATATTATCGTGTTTTATACCCTGCCACGGCAAAAGCCCACTTATACAAACAGCCCTAACGATAAGCGACCTTATAATAGCATAGCCATAGTTTAATCCTGAATTTATAAAACATATATCATTTCTTGCAAAATCTTTGCCAAATAAAGTTTTAAAATATAAAGCAGCTGCAGTTGATTCTAAGTTTTTAGAGTCGTTTAAATTTATATTCTTAGCCATATTTAAAAGTTCTTTGGATTCTTTGGAATGATTGGTAATTTTTAAAATATAAGCTTGATTTGAAATTTTGTTTTTAATAATCTTTTGCCATAAAATTGCTTTTCTTTGCAAACTTACCGCAATTTGTTTTTTAGCTACTTTTGCACTTATAAAATGTCCCAAAAATGGAGAAAAAATTCCATTTATATTATGGGATTCATCACAAGTTAAAAGTATAATTTTGTATTTAGCTAAAGCGCTAAGCAAACTTGAAGTAATACTTGCCTGTAAAGATTCTAATATAACAAAATTAATATCTTTTAGAAAAATTCTAGCCTCTTTATCATCTTGTTTTATTACAAGATGATTTAATTCAAGACTTAGCTTTGCTTGATTTGCGATCAATACGCTTTTAAAAGCTTCATCATAAGCCATTTTTTTTACTTGATTTTAAAGAGATATTTTCTCTTGGTTGAAAATCTGCTTTTATTTTATCTCCAAGAGGGGTTATAATGTATTTTTCAAATACTTTTAAATTTTGAATCCCTAAATTTTCAACCTTAACACTTCCTTCTTTTGCATTAGAAAATAATAATTTTTGATTAGGTGTTAAATTTTCAAATTTATTATCGTGTTTTTCAACACAAATACTAGATGTACTGATACCAAAACCATTATAATAAGCAAATTCAGCTTCTTGCATATCTTTTTTCTGTAACAGAATTAAATCATTTTTATACAAAGAAAAACAAAATTCATAACTTCCATCTATTTCTTGCCATTGCTTTGGATTGTTATTTTTATCTTTACCAATGACCACTATTTTATTTGGCAAAATTCCTAAGGCAAAATCCATAGTATAAATAGGTATAGCATAAAATTTGTTTTGTTTTTTGAAGATATCAACCCTTACCATAGTATCATTTTCAACATATTTTGTACCTATTTTCCTTATTTTTCCACAGTCTAATGCTATATTTAAACCTTCTTTAGAATTATATTTTTTAATCATTTCATCTTCAGAATAAAAAGTTTCTTTGTGCAAAGCACCTCTTGCTCTTTTTCTAGGTGGTTTTGAAACAAATATTTCATCGATTTTACTTAAAATTTTTTCTCTAAACCCTTCAAAAGGTTCAAAAAATTTAACTTGATGTTTATAATTATCACTTGTAAGCTCTTTAGCGTAAAATCTTGCTTTTAGAAGCTCTTGATTTTTCCTAAAATCTGAAAAAGCTTTTATGATTGAGTTTGTACTATAAGCAACTATAATCGCATCAAGTGCATGATGAAGATGATTATTTCTATCTTTTTTATCAAAACCCCAAGTATGTCTTAAAACGGATGTGAGCATACCATTGACAGTTTGAACGTGGATTTTACTTCCTTTTTCCCCGCTTTTTAAATTTATATTTTCATTTTCATTTAAAGGTAAAAAATTTAAATACTCTTTTGTATATTTAGTTATTAAAGTCGCAATATATCTTGTGTCATTTAAATTTCTATCAATAAAATCTTGTTGTTGTTTATCTTTGAAATTTTCATCTAAAATTTTATTTTTCTTTTTATAAGGAAGATTTTGAACTAGTGTTTGAATTTTGCTCCATTTTTCTATGTTTTTTCCAAAAGCTTCAAAAGGTGTTTTGTTAAGTTTCTCTTGATTTTCTTTGGTAAAAACCAAAACTTTATTCATAAATGAATCATCAAAACTTCTTGAGTAAGGATATATATGATCAACTTCTAAGGCTTTTTCATCTTTTAAATGTTCTATGGATATTTTCTTGCCACTGTAAACACAAATTTCTTTTTGTTCTTTCCATAGTTTTAATTTTAAAATATTTTTAGCACTTGCCTTAAGCCCTATGTTTTCACACTCATTTAAAGCCCAAGCATTAACAGCTTGATTTTCTTTTTGTTCTTTTTCTATTTTTTCTCTTGCTTTCTTGCTAAGTCCTATATCTCTTGCTAATTCTAAATGAATTTTATGTACTTTGCCATATTTTTTAAGCAAAGCATTTAAGACCTTTCTATACTCACTTATAGCTCTATTAACAATAGGGTTGCTAAGCTCATGTACAAATATACTATTGCAAAAAGCTGGAAGGAAATCATGTTTTTGGTTGGTTGTTTTTGGTTTTAAATTTGCAATCTCGCATGCTTCATCATATCTTTTTCCCTCTCTCATCAAAGGAAGTATCATACTAAGTGCTTTAAAACTGAGATTAATATAATCATTAAATTCAATTTCGAGTAAATTATTGATTTGCTCATTGCTTAAATTATATTTTTCTAAAGCAGTTTTAAGCTTAACATTATCTTTTATTAAAGTAATATGCGTAGATATTTGATCTAACTCTTGTCTACTAAGAGAGTGTTCCCCTAAAGCTTTTTTAAATTCTACTAATTTTCTAAAATCAATTAATTTTGCATTTTCAGCATTTTCTTTATCATATTTAAGACTTTTAAAACTAATACTTTCATGCAAATTAATACAAGATCTAAATTTTTTATATGTAATACTTCCTTTATCTAAAATGAGATTTAAAACTTCATCTATTGTTTGAGTTGATACAATCTCTCCGCTTATTTTTTCCAAACTTTTTATTTCGTTAATAATCTTAGTTAAAGCCACGAACTCCCAAGTACTATATGAATTTTTGCAAGCTCGCTTTTCTTCCTCAAAAAAAGCACAAGCTCCTACTAAATGTGAAAAATCTTTTAAAGGTCTTTGAAAAAATGCAACTTTAAGAATCTCATTTATAAAATCTTCACTATAGTTATAGCCGAATTCTTTTTGTTTTTCTAAGATAAGCTTTAGTTCTTTTTCTAAATCACTTGCTAAAATACAATTATTGTAATTATCTTTGGTATTGCGAATCTTGATGAAATTTTTAGTGTTTTCTTTATATTTTTGGAAAAATTCTTTATAAAAATATTCTCCAACGCTTTGATAATTTTCTAATTTCAAAGCATTATTTTTTAAAGCACTTAGAATTTTTCCTTTTTCGACGTCGTTTGATTTTTTTTCGTTTTTGTTCATGTAGCCACGATGTTTTGCTATATGCAAAATCACTCTTGCTAAATCTTTAGCTTCTAATTTCTGAGTCAATGCTTTATATCTTAGTTCATAAATGCTTGTTAGCTTTCCTTCGTAAGCTTTTGGCAGATCTCCATCGTTTGCTATATAATCTTTGTAGTTTAATTTTAATTCTTTTGCAAGAATATGCTTTATAGCAATTAATCTCAACTTTCTTCTTTTAAGGCGTTTTCTAGAACTTCTTGCATTGCGTCTAGGCAAGGCTAAAGATTCCTTATTTTTCGGATTTTCAGCTTTTGTAAATATCCTAACTCCGCAATCTTTTAACTCATCGTTTTCTACAAAAGCCCAGCCTATAGAATTAATTCCTATATCAAAACCTATAACTTTCATCTTTTAATCCTTAAACAAGCATTTATGTTTTATTATAAATTTACAAAAAATAATGTAAAAAAACACTAAAAACAAATAAAATCATTCTTATTTTTGTGAGAAAACATTTTGATAAAAGATAAACAATAATTTTGTAATGAAGCGAATTTGGAAGAAAATAGAAGTTTAAAAGAAGATTTCTAATTATTATAAAGATTTATTTTTTTACAGATCTTAAAGGATTTAATGCAAGATATGTCTAAGTGGCTAGTAATTTGCAATACTTCTTGTCACATTTAGCCTTAAATTATAAAACTCCATTGCAATATGTTTTAAAAAAAGATAGTAAAAAGTGCTAAATATTATAGATAGATATACTATGTGGATTTTTAAAAATAAAATTGCTATAATACACAATCGTCACGGCAAGTAAGATCCGTTCGAGCTTGCCAAAATTACACAAATAATAACTAAACACCACTTCCTTAACATAATCTAACAAAACAAGCTTATAAATCGATTTTAATTATTTAATGCTAGGTTGATATTACTTTATAGTAGATTTTTGATTTTAGGCTTGTTTTTGTTTGTTTTTAGCGGTATTTAATTGCAATAAAATCTTTATAATATTTTCAAAGTCTTTAACATCTTCATTTAATAAAGCATATTTATTGCTTAATATGGCGTATTTATAAGCATTGATAATATCTAAATCAGGATATTTTTCTTGTAAGCTTTTTATTTTACTTGATTGCTTTACTCTAGCAAGTTTTGATTTATAGAGATTTTTATATTTATCATAAAGTGAAGAACTAATGCCAATTAAAGCACCTTCATTTTTGGTTTCTTTAAAGACTCTTAAGACAAATTTGATACAGCCATTTTTTCTGTTAATGCGTCTTGTATCATAAGGATTTTTTAAAGAATATTTAGTGCAATTTACTACCCAAGTGTGAATTATTTTTTCTAATCTATCGCTTTTGTTTTGCGTAGGAGTTTCATCTAGTTTTATCTCATCTTTAGGATTATCAGCAGATACAGTTTTTTTGAAAAATATATTTTTAAACACAGAATAACTTGCCTTTTTTAACAAAAATTTATAATATTTTATCATACAAAAATTACAAAATCATAACATTTTTATTTTTTAAAAAAACACAGCAAATCTCAAAAAAATACTAAAGGTAACGAAAACATATAATCTAATACTTACGAAGTAATGTATTGCAAAAACGATTATTTTTAACAAAAATGACAAATTTTATAAAAATCTATAAAAAATACACCAAAAATTTATCAAAATATACGAAATATATACTTTTTAGGCTAAAGGTAACGAAAACGACATATCTGCTTAGCATGGTGTAGTGATTGTTTTAAAATGGGCTATTTTTTGATAAATTTTAACCTATAAAACTCCAAAAAGAAAGCTTTAAAATACAGCTTAAAATTTCCATTTTACTAAACTTTTTATCAAAACAAAAAAGGTAAGATTTTTTGAAAAAATTAACTTGTATTTTTTGGATATTTTTTTCATAACTCTTTAAAAAAATGAAGATATATTTTAAGAAAAAAATGAGAGTATTTTTAAGCTAGTGATCCAACTAAAATAAATTTCATTTTTATAAAAAATAAAAAAGATAAAATCAGATTAATTTTTATTTTAATATCAATTATGATCACCTTCTTATAAATTAATAAAATATAAAAAGGATCATAGCTTAAGCTAATCGCTAGCTTAAAAATACTAAGTGATATAATTTTATAATAATTTTAAATTAAAATAATTTTTTTTATATTTTTGATAAAAAGATTAAGATGTATATAAAATAATATTTGCTTAATCCTAAAAGCAAAAAACCGAAAAAGCTGAGAAACCATTATTTTACCAATACTAATAATTATAAAATTTCATATGTTTTAATGGTTTAACTAATTTTAAGCCTTATGAATAAAACAAATACATTAATGTATTTAGTTTTATACTGTCTTCTTTTAATAAAAAAAGAAATAGAAAATGAATTAGCAATTGAATATAAAAAAGGTAAAATGTATTTTTTATTTTATTCTTTTTTTAAATATTTTTATAAAAGTCAATTTCTTTTTTAGATTATAATGGTAAATTATATTATTTTATATGGAGTGTTAAAAATTAATTTTTGAGAAAAAAACCGCTACCAAAACCGCTCCCTGAGTTTTTTAAAAATTTTAGAAAGTAGCTTCAAAGCATGGTGGTGCGGATGAAAGGACTTGAACCTTCACGCATTGCTGCACCAGATCCTAAGTCTGGCGTGTCTGCCAATTTCACCACATCCGCAAAAGTGGTACGCTCAAGAGGATTCGAACCTCTGACCTACGGCTTAGAAGGCCGTTGCTCTATCCAGCTGAGCTATGAGCGCAAAAAAATAAAAGTAACAATAGGCTTATGGTGCGCCCGATAGGAATCGAACCCATAACCTACAGATCCGAAGTCTGTCGCTCTATCCAGTTGAGCTACGAGCGCTGATGGGGTGAGTGATGGGAATCGAACCCACGACCCTCAGGACCACAATCTGATGCTCTAACCGACTGAGCTACACTCACCATTTATAAAAATGGTCGGGGTGAAAGGATTCGAACCTTCGGCCCCTTGGTCCCAAACCAAGTGCGCTAACCAGACTGCGCTACACCCCGATGTATAAAAATAAAGCGTTATTTTACATAAAAAAATATTAAAAGTCAAGATAAATAAGAATATTTAGCATAAAAAATGCTAAATATTTTAAGAATTATTTGTTTGTTTTTTTTGTAAAATGATGTTTAAAATTTCAACTACCAAAGAAAAGGCCATAGCTACATAAATATAGGCCTTATCTATATGAATATCAAAACTTTCACATACTAAAACAAAACCTATCATTACTAAAAATGCCAAAGCTAAAATTTTAATGTTTGGATATTTTTCTACAAAATCTGCAATTGGTTTAGAAGCAAAAAGCATTACTAATACTGCAATAATAACAGCAATAATCATAATCTCTATATCTTGAGCAATACCCACAGCAGTAATAACACTATCTAGAGAAAATACTATATCTATCACAGCTATTTCAGCAACTACAATCCAAAGTTTATTGCTGATTTTTATATTACTTTGACTTTCCTCTTGATGTGTTATACTTTCTTTGATTTCTTTGATAGATTTAACTATCAAAAACAATCCTCCAAGCAAAAGCACCAAATCCCTACCTGAAATTTCATTCCCTAATATACTAAATAAAGGTGTGACAAGCTTCATAACCCAAAACAAAGACAATAACAATAAAATTCTAGTAATCATCGCAAAAGCAAGGCCTAAAACTCTACCCTTATCTCTATGTTCTGGTGGTAATTTAGAAACCAAAATAGCCAAGAAAATGATATTATCAATCCCTAGCACAATCTCTAAAGCTGTAAGAGTAAGCAATACCACCCAAGCATCTACACTAAAAATCCACTCAAACATTTACCTTCCTTAAACAAAAAGCGTAATTATAATGATAAAAAATTAATCATTTTCAAAAATTTCAACAATAGTTGCAGGTAAAATTTCATACTCTAATTTATGAATTTTATCTTCAAATTCTTCAAAGCTTAGTTTAGCTTTTTCAAACGCCTTTTGAGCAATGATTTTACCACCATCAAGCTCTTCATTAACCCAATGCACGCTAACACCCGCAACTTTCATATCGCTCTCATAACTTTCTTTGATAGCATGAGCACCTTTAAATAAAGGAAGCAAAGAAGGATGAAGATTAATAGCTTTTATATTTTGAGTGAAAATAGGACTTAAAATTCGCATAAATCCTGCTAAGATGGTCAGATCTGCTTGACTTTCTTTTATAATTTTTACTAACTCTGCGTCAAATTCTTCTCTTGAAGTAAATTTTTTATGCTCTATGATTTGAGTATTAAGGTTATATTTTAAAGCTCTTTGTATACCATAAGCTTCTTTTTTATTGCACACACATAAAACCACTTCAAAGGTATTTTTACCAAAAGTTTTTTTATGTAATTTTTCTAAAATATTTTCCAAATTACTTCCATTGCCACTAAATAAAATTGCTAATTTTATAAGCATTTTAACCCCTTTATCAATTTTAAAGCATCAAAACTAATTTTGTTTTTCTTATAATTTTTAGCTACTAAAGCATGAGCTAATGCTGCATTTTTAGCAGCCTCTAAAGCATTAAATTTAGCTCCAAGCAAAGCTGCTATCATACCACTTAACACATCCCCACTTCCACCTTTTGCTAAAGCTTCATTGCCACAATTTACTATAAAAAATTTTTCTTTTTGAGCGATGATAGAATTGGCCCCTTTTAATACCAAAACACATTGAAATTTAGAACTAAACTTTCTTGCATAAAAAAAGCGTTTGTTTTGAATTTCTTCTACGCTTATATCCTCATTAAAACAAAGTTTTAAAAGCATACAAAATTCTTTAGGATGAGGGGTTAAAACAACATCTTCTCTAGCAAGATATGAAAGTAAATTTTCACTTTGAAAACAATTTGCATCTAAGACTAAAGGAATGTTTTTTAATCTTTCATCTTTTAAAATACTTAAATCATCAAGTCCCATGCCTATAGCAGCTGCATTTATTTTGCTTTCAATATCATCTTTTAGCATAATCAAAGGTGAAAAACTTTCTTTAGCCACTAAAGATACAAGTCCTGCTCCAAATTCTAAAGCACCGAGTCCAGCTAGAGTACCTGCACTTTTATTTGCAAAAATATAAATATGGCCAAAATCGCCTTTATTTGAGTTAATCTTTTTTGTAATAAGTTTTAAATCTTTTTTTTCTAGTAAAAAACTTGAAGTATTTTGCATATAAGGTTTTAAACCCAAATTTGCAATTTTAATTTTACCTGCAAATTCTTTTGCAAAATCTTCTAATAAAATTTCTTTAATCACTCCCATGCAAAGAGTGTAATCAGCCTTAAAACATAGCTCTTGTCCAAGCCCGCTAGGAACATCACAAGCTATTTTTAAAGCCTTACTTTTAGCAATTTTTTTAAAAATTCTTTGTAAATTTTCATCTAAAGCTTTATTTAAACCACTCCCAAAAATACAATCAACAATGATGTCAAAATCTTTAATTTTAGGTTCTTTTTTTAAAAATTTAAAACCTATATTTTTTAAAATTTGCTCTTGCTTGATAAACATTGTATTTTTTTTATATGGCATAACAAAAGCAAAAGCTTTTTTTAAATGCCTTATAGCCACAAGTCCATCAGCTCCATTTCCACCAGTACCGAGCAAAAATAAAATTTTGGCATTTTTTATGTTTTTACTTTTTTTCTTAATCAAATTTGCAAGCTCTATGCCTGCATTTTCCATCATTAAAAACTCATCCAAACCTTTTTCAATAAGTTTTTTTTCATAAGAAATATTATCTTTAAATACTGCTTTCATCGCTCATCTCACATTTTATAAATTTTTGAGTTTTAGCGCCTAGCTCTTTAAGCTTTATCACTCTTGAAGCGATATTTCCACTTCCATGAGTAAGCTTTGTTTGCATATTATCTACATTTGTGTTTAATCTTTTAACATTTTCTTTGATTTTTTCAAAATCATCCAAAACACCTGCAAATTTATCATGAAATTTACCCAGTTCATCAAAAGCTTTTAAGATATTTTCATTACTTTGTATATTTTTCCATGAAATATTTATAGTATTTAATGCCATAAAAAGAGTGTTTGGTGTAGTTAAATAAACCTTTTTTTTGTAAGCATATTGATAAATTTCAAGATCTACATTTAAAATCAAATCTAGAATATTTTGATAAGGTATAAAAAGCAAAACAAACTCATAAGTGTGTTTATCATACTGCATATAAGGCTTTTTAGCTAACTCATCAATCCTTGATTTTAGATTATAAGCCAAATCAAGACAGGTATTTTTACTAATATCTTCAAAACTAAAATCACTTGGTAGAGAAAATTTTGCATCTATAACTATACTTTTTTGTTTATCTAAAAACACAACCGCATCAGGAATGTAAGTTTTACCCTCATCTTGAAATCTCTCTTGCAATTTATACTGCACACCCTCTACTAAACCACTATTTTCTAAAACTGATTTTAGTTGCAATTCTGCAAAATTACCACGAATTTTTTTATCTCCTTTTAAAATTTTAGCTAGCTTATCTGCATTTTCTCCCATATTTTGACTAAATTTAAACATATGATCAATTTGTGTTTTAATGCTAACTTCATTTTGACTGAGTTTTTCACTATACTCTTTAACACTTTTTTTCACAGGCAAGAAAATTTCTTCTAAGATTTTTTTTGTATCTTCATTGAGCATAAGTTTGTTTTGATTTAAAATACTAGCATTTTGTTTTTGGAAATTTTGCTCTAGCTCTTGTTTTAATCCCGTCAAACTTTGTTTATATTTTTCTTCTAATTTTATTAAGGTTTGAGTGTATTCTTCTTTTAAATTCGCACGCTCTTTTAAATGCATATTTAAAAGTTCTTGTTGAGTTTGTTCTTTTTGTGCTAATTTTGCCTCTAAAACTTCATTTTTAGATAAATACGATATTTTTTCATCTAAAAGTTTGGAATTTTTTTCTATAAGTGCAGTTTTTTCAAACTCTAAATTAGAAAGTTGATTTTGCAAAGTCATATTGTTTTGATTTAAAAATTCTAACTTTACTTTTTCTTTCTGACTTTTAAATACCACCCATACAAAAGCTAAAATTACAACAGCCAAAAAAGCTATTAAGATATTTTCCATTTTTAAGCCTTTGCTTTTTCAAGGAAATAAATATTTTTCTCATTTGCTTCTTTAAATTGTTTCATCTTTGGTAAAAGTTCTTTCATCAAAGCTTTAAAATTTTTAAAGCCGAAATTTTGTGGAATAAAATTTGCATGTTTTCTGTTCATATTAGTACGAATTTGAGCATATTCTGCGCGACCTTTTTCTTCTATCAAAGCCTCTGCGATATTGATTAAATCTTTGATATATTCTTTTTCAATTATGACTTTTGTTTTTGTTTTATCTTGATCTAAATAAAAGAATTCACTAAAGGAATTCACATAAGATTTTACAGCTTGCTTTAAACCCATGCCTATAACTTGTTTTTTATTTTCTTTTAGCTTCTGTATCAAACTAGTATAATCACTATCGCTTGATACAATAACAAAAATATCAATATCTTTTTCATAAAAAACACTCATAATATCAGTAATTAAATACATATCACTTGAATTTTTATTAGCTAAAAAATTAAATTGTTGCATAGCAATGATAGAATATTGTGCGATTTGTTCTTTCCAATTTTGTATATTTTTTTGAGTCCAATCTCCATAAATTCGCTTTATAACAATTTCTCCATAATCAGAAGCAATACCAAAAATCGATTTTGCGTATTTTGAAGGAATATTTTCCGCATCTATAAAAATTGCTATGCTTTTATTTTCCATTTTTGCTCCTAAATATTTCTCATTCTAAAACTTAATGCTTTTAAAATATGAGTTTTTAAAATCAACTCACTTTGCTCTAAATCTGCAATGGTTCTTGCTACTTTTATAGTTTTATTTACCCCTCTTTGAGAAAGATTATATGAATTTATAGCCTTTTGCAAAATTTCATTAGCAGAAGACTCTAAAATACAAAATTGTTTCATCTGCTCATCATTTAATTTAGCATTAAACTCTTCTTGCTGTCTTTGTTTTTGAAATAAAAATCCTTTAAATACCATCTCGCTCATTTGCTCTGATGTTAAACTCATTTTATCCTTATGTGAAATTTCATCCATAGCTACATAAAGATCAATCCTATCTAAAATTGGAGATGAAATTTTGTTTTTATATTTTTTTATTTCTATTTCTTGACAACGACAATTTTGATTTTTAGAAAATAAATTTCCACAAGGACAAGGATTTTGCGCACAAGCAAATAAAAATTTAGTTTCATAAATCACTTTGGTATTAACTCTTGAAATAAGAATTTTAAAATCCTCCAATGGCTCTCTTAAACTTTCTATGATTTGTTTTGAAAAATGAGGAAACTCATCAAAAAACAAAACTCCTCCATTTGCAAGTGCTATTTCTCCTATCTTGGCATTTTTAGTTCCTCCGCCAAAAATACTAGCTCTGGTACTTGTATGATGAGGACTTCTAAAAACCCTACTAGCGCTAAAATCATCATCTAAAGAATTTAATGACTTATAAGCGTTTTGAGCTAAAATTTCTTTCAAGCTTTGTGGTGGCATGATAAAAGAAAGTCTTTTAGCACACATACTTTTACCGCTACCTGGACTACCTTCAAATAAAATATTATGCATTCCTAAAGCTGCTATTATACAAGCAAATTTAGCATTTTCTTGGCCTTTAACTTCCTTAAAATCATAAGGAAAGCTAGTGTTTTTTATATATTTTTCCCCATTAAGTTTTATAGCATTTTCAAATAAAGGATGAGCATTGCATATATGATAATTCTCATATTTTTTTTCTTTAAAAAAATCTACAGCCTGGGCTAAATTTTCTAAAGCATAAATTGTTAAATTAGGTATCATTGAAGCTTTTTGTGCTATGGCTTTTGGTACTACTACTTTAGCATTTTGTATTTTTGTACTTAAAAAAAGCAAGATAGAAAATAAACTAGCAGTGCTTTTTATACTCCCATCTAATCCAAGTTCTCCAAAAACAAAAAAATCATCTAAAATTTCTTTTTGAAATAAAATCAAAATTGCAATAGCTAAGTCAAAATGAGAACCATTTTTGGGAATATCCGAAGGACTTAAGTTGATAGTAATTTTTTGTGCTGGAAAGCTAAAATTCTGACTTAACAAAGTTGCTTTAATTCTTTCAGTGCTTTCTTTGATGGTAGAGTTTGCAAGACCCACTATGCTAAAGCCTGGCAAACCTCTTGTGAAAGTTGATTCTACATCGATGATATCAAGTTCTGTAGAAAAACTTGCACATTTTAGCTTTTTCATTTATTCTTTTTGGATTTTTTCTTAAAGTCTTTATCAAATTTTTGACGCTTTAAAAAAGAAAGTTTTTCTATAAATAAATGTCCATCAAGATGATCAACTTCATGTTGGATAGCCACTGCTAAAAACTCATGTGCTCGCAAACTTTGCGGCTTTCCAAACCTATCTTGATAGTCAAGTTGTATATTTTTATAACGCATTACATCTTCATAAAAACCTGGTATACTTAAACAACCCTCATTACAAGAAATTCTTTCATCATCTAAAGGTGTTATAATGGGATTGATGATTTCTAAAAGAGTTTGTTTGTCTTCTTTTTGCTCACCTTCTTCATCACCAATATCTACAAGTAAAGCTCTAATTGGCACATCAACTTGGATAGCTGCCAAACCTACACCTTTATTAGCTATCATTGTTTCATACATATCATCTAAAAGTATATGTAAATCTTTATCAAAATTTTCTACTTTTTTTGATTCTAAAAATAATCTTGGATTAGGATAGGTAATTATCTTTCTTATCATTTTTCTTTTTCCACTATTACAAAAGGTTCTAAATTTTTTCCCGAGTCTTTTAAAGCTTCAATGCATTTTTCTATTAATTCTTCACCTTTGCTGTCACTATTAACTGCACTAATAGCAACCTCCACATCTGCCTCTATTTCTTTATCTGCTAAGAAAAAATTTGAATTTTCTAAGGATTCTAAAATTTTATTGCATATTTCTTGTGCTTTTTCTAAATTAGTATGAGAGATCATTATAGCAAAAATATTATTTCCACAATGTGCTACTATATCACTTGAAGAAACATTTTTACTAAAAATTTTACAAACACTTTTTAAAAAGGCATTTTTCTCTTTTTGAGTATAAGTTTGCTCTAAAATTTCCTCTTTTACTCTAAAGAATATCAAAGAGGTATAATAATTATATTTAGCATTACTCTCTATGCTTTTTTCCAAATTTTCTAAAAAATATTTTTTATTAAAAACTCCAAATTTAGAGTCAAAATCACTCTGCTCTTCTATATGTTTATAAGTCTGTCTAACCTCATCAAAATTTTCTTTAATCTCATCTGAATACTTATCTAAAATGCTAGAAAATCTTGAAAGGTCTGTTTCAAGGGCATGGATTACATTAGAAACAGCTAAATTTCCTGTACTAATAGCAAGTTCTGAATTACGCCTTTTTAGCATATCTTTAACTGTTTCAAGATGCCTATAAATCATGGCAATATATTGCAATAATGCCGAAGTAGAATTAAAACTTTTCTTTATTTCTTGTTCTATATTTGCACGCTTAAGACCATCATCATTTTGCTCAAATTCCATAATCTCACCAACTTTTTTCTTAAAAGCTCCTGGACGCTCTTCAAGCATTTTTTGAAAATAAACCCCATAATTAGTAGGAGTTGGAGGCACATTATCTTTTACAAGTTCAGTTAAAATAGATTTCGCAAATTTCTCAAATTCGCCTCCACTAATTTTTTGAATTTTTGGAGCTTCTTTGGCTGGAGTTGGATCGCTATTTAAATTTAAATCAGCAAATAAATCATCATCTAGCATTGCTTTGTTTCCTTATTTAAAACTTTTTTCCAAAACCTTATCTATTAAACCATATTCCTTAGCCTCTATAGCACTCATAAAAAAATCTCTATCGGTATCTTTTTCTATTTTAGAAAGTTTTTGCTTAGTATTTTTTGCCAAAATATCATTTAAAATCGCTTTTAATCTTAGAATTTCTTTTGCCTGAATTTCTATATCTGTTGCTTGTCCTCTTGCACCACCTAGTGGTTGGTGGATCATAATTCTTGAATTTGGCAGAGCAAATCTTTTCCCTGGAGTACCACAACTAAGCAAAAATGCACCCATAGAAGCAGCTTGACCAATACAAATAGTACTTACATCAGCTTTAATATAATTCATCGTATCATAAATACTAAATCCACTTGTCACAACCCCGCCTGGTGAGTTAATATAAAGATAAATATCTTTTTGAGGATCTTCAGCTTCTAAAAACAAAAGCTGTGCCACGATAGAAGCAGCAAGATCATCATTGATCTCGCCACTTAGCATGATAATCCTATCTTTTAAAAGTCTTGAGTATATATCATAACTTCTTTCGCCTCTGCTTGTTTTTTCAACTACATAGGGTATATATGAACTCATTATTTTTCACTTTCTTTTTCGGTTTTCTTTTTATCATTTTTTTTAAAAATATCAGCAAAAAGTTTTTCTTCAATTAAAGACATTTTAATGGCAGGTAATGCACCTTGCTTTTTATAATTATCTAAATGTTCTTGTGGGTTAAAACCATATCTATAAGCTTCAAAATAAATTGCTTGGATTAATTCCTGATCGCTTACTGTAACATTTCTAAGTTTTGCTAGCTCATCTATAATGAAAGTTAATTTTACGCTTTTTTGCGCATCTTCTTTGAAACTCTCTCTTTTTTCTTTATATTTAGCCTCATCTTTAAATTCTTTTAATTCCTCTTCGCTTAAAGTTCTTAAAGAGCTTCTAAATTGCATATCTGTTTCTTGCTCTACTATATTTCTTGGTAAAACAAAGTCAAACTTAGCTACTAAAGCTTCTGCAAATTGATTTTTAAGCTCATCATTAATAAGTTTAAAGATTTTTTCATTTTTTAGTTGTTCTTTTAATTTTGCGTCTAATTTTTCAACACTTGGCTCTTTTTCTTCAGGAAGTAAGTTTTTTAAAAGCTCTTCATTTAATTCAGGTAATTTAAGTTCTTGAATTTCATGAATTTTTACTTTAAATACCGCATCTTTTCCTGCTAAATGTGCTGCACCATATTCTTTTGGAAAAGTTACATTAATATCTTTTTCTTCACCTG
Source organism: Campylobacter sp. RKI_CA19_01122 (assembly GCF_025771325.1). Classification (NCBI taxonomy): domain Bacteria; kingdom Pseudomonadati; phylum Campylobacterota; class Epsilonproteobacteria; order Campylobacterales; family Campylobacteraceae; genus Campylobacter; species Campylobacter sp. RKI_CA19_01122. The sequence continues at coordinate 25,803 of NZ_JAKMPZ010000007.1, forward strand.
CTTTTAAACCAATCATACCTTCTTCAAATCCTGGTATGAATTGTTTTGAACCAATCTCTAAAACATAATTTTGAGCTTTTCCACCATCAAAAGCTTTACCATCAACAAAACCTTCAAAATCAAATTTAGCAAAATCGCCTTCTTTTAAAGCTCTTACTTCTTTAATCGCTTCAGGAGTAGCAAATCTTTTTAATAATTCTTCTTTTTTTGCATCAATTTCTTTTTGAGTTACTTTTGGTGTATTATAAGTTGGAATTAGTTCTTCATATCCATCTAATTTTACTTCTGGCTTAAAAGATAATACCATTTGAGCTTCAATATCGCCATCTTTTCTATCAAATTTTTCAAAATATGGCTCACCTACTAAATCTTTAGCCTCTTTTTTAACTTCTTTTAAAGCACCATCTACAGCATTTCTTAAAAGATCTTGCTCCGCATCTCTTGTAAGCTCTTTTTCATATCTTTTAAGTATAGCAGCAACAGGAACTTTTCCTGCTCTAAAACCATCCATTTTCATAGTTTTAGACGCTTTTTTAGCTAATTTTTCAACTTCTGCTTTAATAGCTCCTTGAGCAATTTTCACAGTAGCATTTGCATTTGCAAAATCAATTAGTTTTGCTGTAACTTCCATAATATTTTCCCTTTTTAAATAAAATTTCTTGATAATATACCAAAATTTTCCTTATCACTTTATATAAAAATAAAAATATGTTAAAATTTTAATTTTTGATGGAGAAAAAATGCAAGAAAAATTTGAACAATCAGTAAAAAATATGTTAGAAATTATCGGGGAAAATCCGCAAAGAGAAGGACTTTTAAAAACCCCTACAAGAGTTTTTAAAGCTTTTGAATTTTTAAATAGTGGTTATAAACAAGATCCAAAACAAATACTAAATGATGCCTTATTTGAAAGCTCAAACAACGAAATGGTTTTAGTAAGAGATATAGAATTTTATAGTCTTTGCGAGCATCATCTTTTACCTTTTTTTGGGCGCGTACATGTTGCGTATATACCGGATAAAAAAGTCGTAGGTCTTAGTAAAATTCCACGCCTTGTGGAAGTTTTTGCAAGACGCTTGCAAATTCAAGAACAACTCACAGAACAAATCGCAGAATCTTTAATGGAACATGTAGGTGCAAAAGGTGTTGGAGTAGTTATTGAAGCAAGACACATGTGTGTTGAAATGCGTGGGGTGCAAAAAGCAAATTCTACTACTAGCACTTCAGCACTAAGAGGTAGCTTTTTAAAAAGTGAAAAAACAAGAAAAGAATTTTTCACTTTAATTAACTCGGCAAAACAGGTTAGATTTTAATGGGTTTAGAAAAACTTCGTAGTAAAATTGCTTCACAAAATCTTGCTAGTGTTTTTGGTCAGATTACTAAAATTTCAAGTACTAGTATAGAAATAAATGGCTTAAAAACTAGCATAGGTGATATCATTAAAATAGTTTCTAGTGAAGATGAGAGTAAAGAAGCTATGGCTATGGTGGTAGAAGTAGATGAAAATTTAAGCTATTTGAGTCCTTTTGGTTTTGTGGAAGGTTTTAAAATAGGCGATCGTGCTTTTATTAACGATGCAGGTATGCAAATAGGAGTTAGTGATGAACTTTTAGGAAGAGTAGTCGATCCTTTTATGCGACCAAAAGATGGTAAAGGACCTATTGAGGCAAGTAAATTTATGCCTATTATGCGAGCACCTATTGATGCAATGAAGCGAGGTTTGATAGAAGAAGTTTTTCCAGTAGGTGTTAAAACAATAGATGCACTTTTAACTTGCGGGGTAGGACAAAAGCTTGGGATTTTTGCAGGAAGTGGGGTTGGTAAATCAACTCTTATGGGTATGATAGTGAAAAATTCCAAAGCTCCTATTAAAGTTATAGCTTTAATAGGAGAGCGCGGTAGAGAAATTCCTGAATTTATACAAAAAAATCTTGGTGGTAAACTTGATGATACTGTCATCATCGTTGCAACAAGTGATGATAGCGCGCTGATGAGAAAATACGGAGCATTTTGTGCTATGAGTGTGGCTGAATATTTTAAAGAACAAGGTAAAGATGTGTTATTTATCATGGATAGCGTAACGCGTTTTGCTATGGCTCAAAGAGAAATAGGTCTTGCCCTAGGTGAACCACCTACAACAAAAGGTTATCCGCCAAGCGTTTTAAGTCTTTTACCTCAGCTTATGGAAAGAACAGGAAAGGAAGAAGGTAAAGGCACCATAACAGCTTTTTTTACCGTGTTGGTTGATGGGGATGATATGAGTGATCCAATAGCTGATCAAAGCAGATCTATCCTAGATGGGCATATAGTGCTTAGTCGCGAACTCACTGACTTTGGAATTTATCCACCTATAAATATACAAAATTCAGCCTCAAGGGTTATGGGGGATATTATCAGTGATGAACATAAGCTAGCTGCTAGAAAATTTAAGCGTTTAAATTCTTTGCTTAAAGAAAATGAAGTGCTATTGCGTATTGGTGCTTATCAAAAAGGCACCGATAAAGAACTCGATCAAGCTATTGCTAAAAAAGATTTTATGCAGCAATTTTTAAGTCAAAATCCTGAAGAAAGTTTTGAATTTGAAGATACGATTAATATGCTTAAGATGATTGATACATAATAGTTGGAATATTTTTTGCTTTTTTTTGATAAAAAAGTCATGAAAAAAGGATAGATCATGTCAAATATAGCATTTTTAGATCATCAACAAAGCTTAGGTTTAAAATATACCGATATTTGTCAAAATATTTTTGAAAGAGAAATTTTTACACATATGTTTTTAGAATGCATAAGTTTTGTTTTACTAGAAGATAAAGCAAAATTAAAATATTTAAAAATTATCGCTTCAAAAGAAGATTTTATAATCGAATTTAAAATCAATAATCAAAAAAAATCTTTTATTATTAATAATAAAAAAGTTCTAAATGAAGAATTCAGTGCAAAAAGAATGACTCAAGATGAATATGAAAGAGAAGTGGCGAGAATTTATCAAATCGAAAGATATTTAAAAGCCCAAAATAATCTTCAAAATTTTTCTAATGAAATTAGCACTACAATGAAAAATCTTTTTAAAGATATGGATGAATTTAAAAATTATATCGATATGCTTGAAGCAAAAGAAAACACCCACAATCATTACTTATCAAAAATTTATAATATAGCTTAATATTTACCAAACTTTGCCGATAATACCTTTGATCCAAACAAAAGGAGTATGTTATGGGCGAAGTTACAAACAATCAAGCAAACTTAATGCTTAACATTGCAACTACTATGATGAAAAAAACCATAGAAGTTAATGAAAATGCAGTAATGCAAGTACTTGAAGGCGTAAATGCAAACCCTGCTCCAACTACTACTCCTACTGCTAGTTCAGGATTACTTGACATTTACGCTTAAAATTTTTCTCTTCAATTCAAAAATTTTGGCATAGCTTTTGCTTTTTAAAAGTTAAGCAATATTTTTGAAGAGAAGAGTTATGTTTGTAAATTCTAATGTTAATCCGTATCAGAATTTTGCAAATTATCCTTTTGCAAAAACTGGACACATAGAAGAAAAAAAAGAAAATACTAATATTAAAAGTGATTTACTTGATATCAATGGTTCTAATTTAGACTATAAAATTACTTATGCAAGTGAATTTGGTTTTAGAATCAATGAGCAAGGTTTTTTTGAAAAAGATCTTAATAAAGCAGCTGCTTTGCCTCTTGATTATGATATTAATATAAAAAGTATAAGAGAAATTTCAAAACAACTTATAAAGCTTGATGAGAATTTAAATTATAACAAAATAGATTTACCAAGACTTTTAAACACTTATCACAACACATTAAAAACTATAAATCCACAGTTTCAAAACAATGACAATGATTTTTTAAGTAAAGCTCAAATTTCAGAGTTAAATCAAGGTTATAGTTATACTTATGAGGGTAAAATTTTAAAAGTTTATGAAAATGCTAAAAATTTACAAAATGCAAAAGATTCAAATAAAAATTTAAACACCTTAATGCTTGATAATAAAATAGGTGATTTTGCGTTTAACGCAAGCATAGAAAATACAGCTAGTAATCCTGTTATCAAACCTTATTTAAATAAACAAGGGGAGGTTTCTAAAAGTGGATTGCTGCTCAATTATATTTATCATGATTTAAAAGAACAAAATCAAAATAAAGCTAATTTTTTTCTATCGCCTATTGAGTTGGATATGTCCTCTAGTGTAAATTTTCAAAAACTCATGAGAGGTCAAATGAGTATGCAAGATTATATTAATGAAAACAACAAAGAAAAAATGAGTTTTGATTTATATTTATATATCAATGGAGTAGATAAAAACAACACTTCAGAAGATAAGCTTTCAGTTTTCTTTCAACAATATATTAACTATCAACATAGCATTAACATGAAAGAATTTGCCAATTCAAGTTCTATTTATAGTCTTTATAGCGAGCAAGTTAGTAAAGAAATTGAAGTTTTAAAAGAAGAATTCAATCAAAACAATCCTAATATTGATCTTGAAAAAATCAATACTCAAAAAGAACTTTTAGATACTCAATTTTTAGAAAATAGAAAAAAACAAGCTAGTATTAACAAAATTTTACATTCTTATTTAAATGCTATGGCTTAACTTGTGCTAAAATAATAATGTAAATTATTACACAAGTTAAAAACTTACTTGATTTAATATTAAATTTAATATTTTAGTGTATATTAACAAAAAAGATAAAAATTATCCTAATTAAAGGAGTATAATTTGAAAGTATATTTAGATAACAACGCAACAACACAACTTGCACCAGAAGCTTACGAGCTTATGAAGCCTTTTTTAAAAGAGCATTTTGGAAACCCAAATAGCCTTCATCAATGGGGTAGTGCAACCCATCCTGCCTTAAAAGAAGCTATGGATAAACTTTATATAGGTGTAGGAGCAAGTGATTTAGATGATATTATTATCACTTCCTGTGCTACAGAAAGTATCAATTGGGTGTTAAAAGGTGTGTATTTTGATAAAATTTTAAATAACGATAGAAATGAAGTAATTATTTCTAGCGTGGAACATCCCGCAGTAGCTGCTAGTGCTATGTTTTTAAAATCTTTAGGGGTAAAAGTTATAGAACTTGGTGTTGATCATGAGGGTGTTTCTAGCGTAAAAGATTTAAAAGAAGTTATTTCAGATAAAACTGCCCTAGTGAGTATTATGTGGGCAAATAATGAAACTGGTATGATTTTTCCTATAGAAGAAATGGCTCAAATTACTCATGAATACGGAGCGTTATTCCATACTGATGCAACCCAAGCTGTTGGGAAAATCAAAGTTAATTTTGCAAAAGCTGGAGTTGATTTTGCTTCATTTTCTGCACATAAATTCCATGGTCCAAAAGGAGTTGGTGGGCTTTATATTAAACAAGATATAGAACTAACTCCACTTTTACATGGTGGTGAGCATATGGGTGGCAGAAGAAGTGGAACTTTAAATGTGCCATATATTATAGCAATGGCAGAAGCTTTAAGAATTGCAAATACTATGCTTGACTTTGAAAATTCACACATTAGAAGATTAAGAGATAAATTAGAAGATTTAATTTTAGCTATGCCTGATACAAGTGTAGTTGGAAATAGATCAAGAAGGGTTCCTAATACCATCTTAGCAAGTATTAAAGGTGTAGAAGGCGAAGCTATGCTTTGGGATTTAAACAAAAATGGTATAGCAGCAAGCACTGGTTCAGCCTGTGCTAGCGAAGCACTTGAGAGCAATCCTATCATGGAAGCAATTGGTGCTGAAAATGATTTAGCTCATACTGCTCTAAGACTTTCTTTATCAAGATTTAACACAGAAGATGAAATTGATTATGCAGCAGAGCAAATAAAAAAAGCAACGCAAAGACTTAGAGCAATCTCAAGTACTTATGCATATAAGCCTGAAAATATTTAAAGGATAAAAAATGGCAAAGAATAATTTAATTGGCGGATCAATTTGGGATGAGTATTCTCAAAAAGTACAAGATAGAATGAATAACCCTCAACATATGGGCGAATTTACACAAGAAGATGCACAAAAAGCAAATGCAAAACTTATTATTGCAGATTTTGGAGCTGAAAGCTGTGGTGATGCAGTTAGACTTTATTGGCTAGTGGATGAAAAAACAGATAAAATCATTGATGCTAAATTTAAAAGCTTTGGCTGTGGAACAGCAATAGCAAGTAGTGATACTATGGTTGATCTTTGCATAGGTAAAACCGTGGATGAAGCTGTTAAAATTACAAATTTAGATGTTGAATTTGCTATGAGAGATAATCCGCAAACTCCTGCGGTTCCACCTCAAAAAATGCATTGTTCGGTTATGGCTTATGATGTTATCAAACAAGCAGCAGCACATTATAAAGGAGTCAATCCTGAAGACTTTGAAGATCAAATTATAGTTTGTGAATGTGCTAGGGTAAGCCTTGGAACTATCAAAGAGGTAATTAAACTAAATGATTTACATACAGTAGAAGAAATCACACAATTTACAAAAGCAGGAGCTTTTTGTAAATCTTGTGTTAAACCTGGAGGACATGAGAAAAAAGATTATTACCTTGTAGATATTTTAGCTGAAACTAGAGCTGAAATGGAAAGAGAGAGATTAAAAGATCAAAGTAAAGCAGATATTGCTTTTGATGATATGACCATGGTTAAACAATTAAAAGCAGTAGAGGCTGTTTTAGATAGCGATGTGCGTCCGATGCTACACGGAGATGGTGGGGATTTGGAAGTAATTGATATACAAAAAAGTGAAAGTAAAAATATAGATGTATATATACGCTATCTTGGAGCTTGCAGTGGTTGCTCAAGCGGAAGTGGCGCAACTTTATATGCCATAGAAAATATCTTACAAGAAGAACTTAGTCCAAATATACGCGTTATACCTGTTTAAGCAGTTTTTCTGCTTAAACTTTTAAATTTCAAGCCTTTTTATGTTAAAATAACGCATTAATTAAAAATTTAAAAAGGCTATTTATATGCAAAGACTTCAAACCTTTGTTAAAAGCGAAACTTTTCCGGGTGTTTTGCTAATATTTTTCACTTTACTTGCATTAATTTTACAAAACAGCTCTTTAACAGATCAATACACCAACTTTTTAAATATTCCTTTTGGGTTTCAAGCAGGAAGTTTAGAAATTTTCAAACCTTTGCTTTTATGGATTAATGATGGACTTATTGCGATTTTTTTCTTTGCCATAGGGCTTGAATTAAAGTATGAAGTAACAAGAGGACAGCTAAATAGTATAAAAGCTATGTCTTTACCTGTATTTGCTGCACTTGGTGGTATGATAGTACCTGCATTGATTTTTGCATTTTTTAATTATAAAGATGCTTTTGCTTTGCAAGGTTGGGCTATACCAACAGCAACTGATGTGGCTTTTGCAGTAGGAATTTTAATGCTTTTAGGTAAAAAAGTACCTACTTCATTAAAATTATTCTTGCTTTCCTTGGCTATTTTTGATGATTTGGGTGCGATTATTGTGATTGCTTTATTTTACACAAGCGAGCTTTCAGTATTTGCTATGATCGCTGCTTTGGTATGTATATTAGCACTTTATTTATTAAATCATTTTCATGTTACTAAAAAATCCTTTTATATCATTATAGCTATAGTATTTTGGATAAGCATGCTAAAAAGTGGAGTGCATGCAACTTTAGCGGGTGTGATTACTGCTTTGTTTATACCACTTGAAACAAAAAATGGAAAATCTTTTTTAAAAGAAATCGAACATGATTTAGCACCTTGGGTAAGTTATTTTATTTTACCTATTTTTGCCTTTGCAAATGCAGGTGTTGATTTAAAAGATATGGATCCAAGCTTTATGTTTTCTTCGGTTAGCTTAGGTATTATTTTAGGTTTATTTTTAGGAAAACAAATAGGTGTCTTTTTATTTTCATATATTAGTATAAAACTAGGCTTAGCAAAACTTCCACAAAATGTTAATTTCAAACAACTCTATGGAGTTTGCATACTCACAGGTATAGGTTTTACCATGAGCTTTTTTATAGATGGCTTAGCTTATCAAAATAGTGATATTTTTGCATATTCAGATAAGCTTGCTATTTTAATAGCCTCTTTGTTAAGCGCTGTGATTGGCTATGTTTATTTAAAACTCATTTATAGTTTCAAAAAATGAAATTTAAAAACCTCCAAAGCTTTTTATCTCTTGAAATTTTAGGAGGATTGTTGCTTTTAATAGCAACAATCTTTGCTTTATTACTCAAAAATAGCCCTTATGGACAACACTATATGAATTTTTTAAGTGTAGAAATGGGTATAAAAATAGGAGCTTGGGAGCTTTTTAAACCTTCTTTGTTATGGATTAATGATGGACTGATTGCAATTTTTTTCTTTGCAATAGGACTTGAATTAAAAAAAGAATTTGTTCAAGGAGAATTTAAAACTCTTAGCAATATTACTCTACCCTTAATAGCTGCTATAGGTGGTATAGTAGTACCTGCTTTGATATTTTGCGCTATTAATTTTAATGATACTTATGTTTTAAAAGGTTGGGCTATACCAACAGCAACTGACACTGCATTTGCTCTAGTTATACTTGCAATGCTAAAACAACGCATACCAAGCTCTTTAAAAATATTTTTAGTTTCTTTGGCGATTTTTGATGATGTAGGAGCTATTTTAATCATTGCTATTTTTTATACAGGTGAGCTTTCAACTTTGGCTTTTTTTGTTGCCTTTTGCTGCATTGTTGGCTTGTTTTTACTTAATCGCTTAGGTAATGAAAGAAAATCATTTTATTATATACTTGGTGCTCTGCTTTGGCTTAGTGTATTAAAAAGTGGAGTACATGCGACTTTAGCAGGTATTATTACTGCTTTATTCATTCCTGTATATACAAAAAACAATCATGCTTTATTAGAAGAAATTGAGCATGGTTTAAAATTTTGGATAGCTTTTATAATATTGCCACTTTTTGCTTTTGCAAACGCAGGAGTTGATCTTTCTAAAATAGAATTTCATATGCTTTTTAGTGGTGTAAGCATGGGTATATTTTTGGGACTTTTTGTTGGAAAACAACTAGGTGTATTTGGCTTTGCCTATATGGCGATTAAATTCAAACTTGCAAAACTACCAAAAGATGCAAATTTTAAACAACTCTATGGAGTTTGCATACTCACAGGTATAGGTTTTACCATGAGCTTTTTTATAGATGCTCTTGCTTATGAAGTGAGTGATATATTTAATTTTGTAGATAACTTTGCAATCTTACTAGCCTCATTAGCTTCTGGTGTATTTGGCTATTTTTACCTGCGTTTTATTAAATAATTAAGCTTTTTTTAAATTAAATAAGATATAATTTCATTTCTTATTTAATGTTTTGGCCCATTCGTCTAGCGGTTAGGACATCGCCCTTTCACGGCGGTAACACGAGTTCGAGTCTCGTATGGGTCACCACTCTTTTAACTCCTAAATAAAAATAGCATAAACAATAGTTTCAATATTTAAGCTTAATATAAATTTAATATATCAAATAAATATTCTAAAATAAAATATAAATAAATATTGCTTACTAGCAAAGCTCGCAGGGATTTTATAAAAACATTGTAAATAACAAAACTTGCATTTTAAAATCTAAAAAATAAAATTAGCTTTCTTTATTTTCTCCATCTTTAAAAGAAAATATAGGCAAACTTAAACCATAATGTATCGCTAAAAGTCTTGCTATAGTTCCTACAATCAATGAAGCAAGAATTACCCATAATTCATCTATGCCTAAAATATGCAATATATAATACAAAGCTCCTGTTAATATGGCCACACCTGCATAAATTTCTTTTTGAAATACAAGTGGTATCCTAGCACATAATATATCTCTTAATATCCCGCCAAATACACCTGTAATCACAGCTGAACTCACAGCCACTATAAAACCATACCCCATTTCTATTGCAATTTGTGCCCCTAAAACACTAAAAACAACCAAACCTATAGCATCTAAAATTAAAAAAAGTTTTTCAAGTCTTATAACATATTTAGCAATTTTTGTTGTAATCATAGCCGCAACACAAATCAAAATGACATATTCAGGAGTTTTAATCCAAGTTAATGGATGATGATCAAGTAAAATATCTCTGATAGAACCTCCACCAATAGCTGTTACCAAAGCTATAAATATCACTCCAAAAAGATCCATTTTGTGCCGTCCTGCAGCAATAGCCCCCGTCATTGCATCAACAGTAATTCCGATAATATAAAGTATAGTTAAAAGCATAATGAGTTAAAACCCTTGTTAAACAAGGGTTAATTTTTACTCACGATATTAATGATATTTTGAGCTACTTTTTTAGCAATAGGCTCAACAAATTCAGCAGGAGAAGTAAATCCTACGCAAGAGCAGTTAATCTCACCTAAAACATACTTATCTTTACCATTTTCATCTGTATCTAAGATAAAATCGGCAGTCCAAATTAAAGGAATATCGTAATTTCCAAGCTTTGAACGAATTTCTGGTAAGGTTGCTAAAAACCAATCTATCAATTCTTGCCAATCTTTTGGCTCATCATATCTATATTTTGCACCTGAAAAGAGTGTAGCAGAGAATGCATCAGCACCTTCTGCAGGCTTTTTATGCACTACATAAATTGGAGTATGATAAAGCATTAAAATTCTAATTTCACCTTCTTTAATACGCGGTAAAAAAGTCATATCTACAAGCATACCATTATCACCCACAATGTATTGCTCACAAAAATCCATAAATTCACCAAGCTCTCTTTCTTCTGTATGATTGTCTTTTGCTTCTGTGCATTTGATTTTTGCATTTAATGGCACACTTGTAGTCCCTGCTGGCAGTTCATCTATTAATCTCACACGCCAAATTCCCTCACCTGTTGAACCACGATTTTGCTTCAAAACCCTCTCGCCTTTTGCTAAGGTTTTTACAAAACTTTCTTTAAAAGTTTTAATATCATAATACGCATAAGTATCTTCAGGCACTAAAGCTGTTTTATTAAGCTTAGTAAGTGCATCTTTAGCGCCATATCCTATCATCGCATCAGGATGAGGCATACCTATAACACCATTTGCACAAAGTTTTCTTAACATATCAAAGTATTCATTTTCTTCTTTTAAATTTCCTGGGTTAATTCTAGAAACATAAGCATCAGCATTGTTTTTTACATATTCATAAATTTCGTCTTTTTTTTCAACTTCAAAAAAGATAACCTCAGCGTTCCAACCTTGCTCTTTTAAAGCATTTACCATAGGCATGGTGTCTTTTCTATGGCCATCTTCACCTTTATCGCTACCACCTCTAACTTCAAAAAATACGATATTTTTTTTCATATTGCTCCCTTTTTAAAGATATTTTATCATCATATCAAAATAAGTATTAAATTTTTATTTATTTTTTCCATAAATACATTGTAAATTTTGCAAATTTGAACTTGCATTTAAAAGTAAAGCATCGGCCATGCATATAGCTATCATAGCATTTACTACAACACTGCCTCTTATACCCACACAAGGATCGTGTCTACCTTGTAACTCGTGTATAATATTTTCTCCTTGAATATTTTGTGTTTGTTGGGGTAAAAATATAGAAGGAGTTGGTTTAAAATATGTTTTTATATCGATAAAATTTCCATTAGAAATTCCACCCAATATACCTCCGCTATGATTGCTTAAAAACACCCCATCTTTTAGCTCATCATTATTTTGACTTCCATACATATAGCTACTTTGAATACCGCTTCCTATTTCTATAGCTTTAACCGCATTGACTCCCATAATTGCATGAGCAAGTTTAGAATCAAGCTTATCATACAAAGGCTCACCTAAGCCTTTAATAGGGTTTTTCACTCTAGTAAAAACTCTAGCGCCTATGCTGTTTTTAGCTTTTTTAGCTTTTAAAATTTCATCTTTAAAACTTTGCTCTAAATTTTTATCTAAAGCATAAATTTCACTATTTTTAGCATAATTAAAATCGAACTCATCATTACTAAGTTTGCTATCAATACTTCCTACCCCAAAAACTCCACTCATTATTTCTATATCAAACTCTTTTAAAAGCATACAAGCTAACGCCCCTGCTGCCACTCTTGCTACACTTTCTCTAGCGCTAGCTCTTCCACCACCTCTATAATCTCTAATGCCGTATTTGTGATAATAAGTAAAATCAGCATGTGCAGGACGAAACACATCTTTTTCATAATCTTTTGAGCGTGTATTTTCATTATACACCAATACACTTATAGGAGTTCCTGTTGTATAACCCTCAAAAACCCCACTTAAAACTTGAGCTTTATCTTCTTCTTTTCTAGGAGTGCTAAATTTATTTTGACCTGGTTTTCTTTTATCTAACATTTCTTGCAAAAAATCAAAGTCAAACTTCACCCCTGCTGGCATACCATCTATCACACAACCTATAACTTGACCATGAGATTCGCCAAAACTTGTAAATTTAAATCTTTTTCCAAAGCTATTCATAGTTTTCCTAATTTTTCAAGTGCTATTTTGGCACATTGTTGTTGGGCTTCTTTTTTACTACCTGCTATAGATCTTGCTACTTCTATACCTTGAATTTTTACTGCAATTTCAAATTGCTTTTTATGATCAGGTCCAAAAGCTTTCATCACTACATACTCGGGTGTGCCTGCCATATTTGCTTGTGTAATTTCTTGAAGTCTTGTTTTATAGTCTTTAAATAAACTTTGTGTATCAATATGCGGATAAACTTCATTGAGTAAATTTAATGCTATGTTTTTAGTTTTTTCAAAACCTATTTCTAAATACAAAGCTCCCATTAAAGCTTCAAAGGCATCAGAAAGTATAGAAGGTTTATTGCGTCCATCATTATTTTCTTCTGCAATAGACATAAAAATACATGTTCCAAGATCAAGTTTTTGTGCTAAGGTTGCAAAAGATTTTTCATTTACCAAAGCTGCCCTAAGCTTAGAAAGGTTTCCTTCTGAGTCTTTTTGGAATTTAAAAAACAAAAACTCCCCTACTACTAAATCCATTACAGCATCACCCAAAAACTCTAATCTTTCATTATTATAAGGCTTTTTATAGCTTTTATGTGTCAAAGCTTCGATGAGCAATTGCTCATTTTTAAAATGATAACTTAATCTTTCTTGGAGTTTTTTAAGCATTTATCAACCTTTCTTCTTGGAGTTTCAAAGCTGCATTTCTTGCTAGTTCATCACAACGCTCATTTAATTCATGGCCATTATGTGCTTTGATCCAAAAAGCAGTTATTTTATGATCTTTAGCAACATTTAAATACTCTTTCCAAAGATCAATATTTTTTTTACCTTTAAAATCTTTTTTTATCCAACCTTCAAGCCATTCATTAATACTTTGCACCATTAAATTTGAATCTGTGTATAATTTTACCTCGCATGGCTCTTTTAAAGCTTTCAAAGCTTGTATAATGGCCATTAACTCCATACGATTATTTGTTGTATTCTCACATGCCCCACTTTGTTCTTTTTGATGATTTTTATAAGTTAAAACATAAGCCCACCCTCCAAAACCAGGGTTATTTAAACACGAGCCGTCTGTATAAATTTCAATATTTTTCAAGCTTTTACCTCATAATAAATCTCACATTTTCCAAATTCATAACAAAATGGACAATGATAAAAAAACAAAGGACTTTGATTTTTGCAATTATTACACACATAAGTAAAGCTAAGATTAGCACTTAGCTTATTATCATTTAAAATTTTTAAAATTTTTAGTTTATGATTTTTAATAGAAATAGCTTTGGTACTTAAATTTTTTGCATAAAAAAACTCATGGTATTTTTCATCTTCAAGATTAAGTGGGCTTTTACATTCATTAAGTAAATCAATGACATTTTCAAATTGAGGCATTTGAGTAAGCTTATCTTTATAATGCAAAAAACAAAATCTTAAAACATACTCATTATCTTTGCTAAAAATTAAAATTTCTTTAATCTTTTGCTTTTGCTCTTTAGAACTTGCTTGAATTTTTAAAGCCTTTATCAAAGCTTTTTCTGCATATATATTTTCTCCAAGCTCAAATAAACATTCTAAAACATCTAAAACCTTATCATAATCTTTAAGTTTTAAATACACAATTTTTAAAAGTTTTAAGCTTTCTTTATTGCGTGCTTTGATTTTTAAAGCATTTAACAAAGCTTCTACACTACGCTCTAAAAATCCTGCTTTTAGATAAACTTGTGCTAATGAAAAAAAGATAAATTCTTTCTGGTTAGCCTCATTTGTCTTTTGCAAAGCTATGAGATAAATTCCCACAGCTTTTTCAAATTCACCACTTTTGGTAAAAATTTGAGCTAGGAAATTTAAATTTTCTATACTTAAATTGGCATTTTTTAAAATCTGCTGATGGGTAGAATTGATTTCAAATTTTTTTACAAAACGATCAAGCTTGCTTTTTTGATCTTTGCTTGCAAAAAACCGCCATATATAATGTGAGCTAGCAACGATAAAAATCAAAGCCGTCAAAACAATAAGACCGAATAAAGGATCGCGGTATTCTACAAAGAAAAAATCCATAATCTTGCAACTTAACTTTCAAATTTATAACAATTATAGCTAAATGCTTATATAATTTTCTTTAAGGTTTAAATATGATAGAACAAGCAAGTATAGAACAACTTTTACAAAAAACAGATATTGTTGATATTATAGCTCATTATGTTGAAGTAAAAAAACAAGGTTCAGGCTATGTATGCGTTTGTCCTTTCCATGATGATAAAAATCCTAGCATGCATATTAATTCTATTAAAGGATTTTATCATTGTTTTGCATGTAAAGCTGGGGGCAATGTTTTTAAATTTGTAATGGATTATGAGAAATTAAATTTTATTGAAGCGGTAGAAAAGGTTGCTTCGTGGAGTAATTTTTCACTTACTTACACCTCACAAAAACAAGACAATAAAAAATCTATCACTCACATCTTACCTACTCTTAATGCTTTTTATAAGCAAAACTTAGCTAAAAACAAAGAAGCTTTAACTTATCTTTATAAAAGAGGTTTAAATGATGAGGATATTAGAACCTTTGAGCTAGGCTTTGCACCAAGTTCTAATGAAACACTAAGACTTTTACAAAATGAGCAAATCACTCAAGAAGAAGCCTTAGAGGTTGGCGCAATAAAACAAAATGAAAATGGTGCTTATGCAAGTTTTATCAACCGCATTACTTTTAGTATTTATGATCATAAAAATTTACTCATAGGCTTTGGTGGTAGAACTTTAGATGAAGCAAATATGGCAAAATATGTTAATTCACCTCAAAGCAAACTTTTTGATAAATCACGCGTTTTTTATGCACTCAATTTAGCAAAAGATACCATTTACAAACAAAAAGAAATGATAATTTGTGAAGGTTATATGGACGCCATAGCCTTTCATAAGGCAGGATTTAAAAATGCTGTAGCAGTTTTAGGAACAGCTTTAGGTGAAAATCACATACCTTTGATAAAAAGATTAGAGGCGAGAGTGATTTTGTGCTTTGATAATGATAATGCAGGACTTAATGCTGCCGTGCGTTCAGCACATTTACTAAGTTTAGCAAAAATTGATGGAAAAGTAGTTTTAATAGAAGGCGGGAAAGATCCGGCTGAACTAGTGGCCGCTCATCAAGAAAAATTGCTTTTTAATATTTTAGAAAAAGGTATAGAACTTGGAGAATTTTATATAAGAAATTTGATCACAAATTTTGATTTAAGCTCAGCACTTAGTAAGCAAAAGGCTTTAGAAGAGGTACAAAAATACACTTTTAACCTTGAACCTTTAATAGCAAATTCCTACACTACCTTAGTAGCAAATCTTTTGGGTGTAAATGTTAATGATATAAAACTTTCTAAAAATACTAGACAAAATATAAATTTTTTTACTCCTACAAAACAAAATAAAATCAACAACATAAGCGAGTTGGAGCTTTTGAAATTTTTATATGAAAATCAAAAAGCCATAGGACTTTTTAAACTTTTAAGTGCAAAAGAATATTTCTTACATCAAGATATTGCTAAGGCTATTTTAGAACAAAAAGACTTTAATGATCCTAGCATAAGAGAACTTTATGAGATCGAAAATATTAAAATTTTAAACAATTTAGAAGAATTTTTATATGCTATTTGCAAAATTAATTTTGCTCATTTTAACAAATTAAAAAACTTAAATTTAAAACAAGCCTTTAAAAAGCAAATTTATAATTTGCTCAATCAAAATTTAGAAAAAATCAAAAAAAACTATCAAAATGATGAAAATTTTTTTAATCATTTAATGGAAGTTTTAAAAAATGTCCAATTTTTAGATGATGAGGGAAGTTTAGAATTATTTTTAAGTAGATTACAAAAAAATATAAAAGATAAAAAAGCAATTCATTATAACTTTGAAGAAGAAGTTTTTTAAATAAAAACTTACATAAAAATTAAAAAATATTCACTACAATATGCCAAAAATTTCGAAAGGAAAAAATGAAAGCATTAGCACTTTTTAGTGGTGGTCTTGATTCTATGCTTGCTATAAAACTTATAAGCTCTCAAGGCATAGAGGTAAAAGCTTTAAATATCAATATAGGCTTTGGTAGCACAAGCGATAAAAGCGAACTCATGGCAAAACGCGCTGCTATGGCAGGGGCTAGTTTTGAAATGATAGATGTAAGAAATGCATATTTGCAAGAAGTTTTATTTAATCCTCAATATGGTTATGGAAAACATTTTAACCCTTGTATAGATTGTCATGCTTTTATGTTTAAAACCGCTCTTTCTATGTTAAAAGATGAAAACGCAAGTTTTATCATCACAGGAGAAGTAGTTGGTCAACGCCCTATGAGTCAAAGAAATGATGCTATGGCTAAGGTTAAAAAACTAGCACTTGATGAAGAAGATTTAATCTTGCGTCCAATGTGTGCTAAAAATTTACCTTTAACCAAACCTGAGCGTGAAGGTTGGGTTGATAGAGAAAAGTTAGAAAACATCAGCGGAAGAAGTAGAAAAAGACAACTTGAACTAGCTGCCAAATTTGGTTTTGAAGATTTTGAAAGTCCGGGTGGTGGATGTTTACTCACACTTGAGAGTTTTTCAAATAAAATCAAAGATTTTATTAAATTTGATAAAAATATGCAAGTTAATGATGCACAACTTTTAAAATATGGACGCCACTTAAGACTTCCAAATGGCTCTAAAATGATAGTAGGTAGAAATGAGCTAGAAAATCAATTTTTAAAAGAATTAAAAACTCAAAAATATGAAGAATTAAAACTCTTTGATTTAATCGGTGCTTATTCTTTGGTAGATGAAAATATCAATCCACAAGATCTTGAACTTGCTCTAAGCATAGCACTAACTTATGCTAAAACTCAAAATAATACAAAATACAAAATAGGTTTTAAAGATAAAATTTTCCAAAGTATGGCTTTTGAAGATAAAAATAAAATTCAAGAGTATTTTATAAATTAAACTACCCTTAAAAAGGGTAGTTTTTTTAGAATTTCTTTCTTCTAACTTCTGCTACAATATCAGCCGACATAGAATCAACTTCATTTGCTACAGAATTAGTTGCATGTGCAATTTGTGAGTTTTCTTTAGTTAAACCATCTATTACTGAAACAGATTGATTAATTTGTGAAATTCCTAAAGCTTGCTCTTTAATACTCTCACCCATTTCATTAATAGATTGAACTAAGATATTAGTATTAGCTTCAATCTCACCTAAAGACTTTTGAGTTCTTTCTGCTAAGTTTCTAACTTCATCAGCAACAACAGCAAAGCCACGACCATGTTCTCCTGCACGAGCTGCTTCAATAGCAGCATTTAATGCAAGTAGGTTAATTTGATCAGCAATATCTCTAATAACATCAGTTACATCTTTAATATCGCTACTTTGTTTAATAACCTCTTCAGTTCTTGCTGCTACTGCGTTCATAGAAGCACTCATTTCTTCAACAGCAGCTGCGCTTTCTTGTAAAGAATCAGCTTGTTTTTGTGCGCCATCATTAAGCTTTAAAACACTCTCTTTTAAAGCATCAGCTTTAGTTTGAAGCATTTCCCCTTGTTTTAATGAAGCTTGAAGCATTTTTCTTATTTCTTCTCCGACTGCATTAAGCGATTTTTCTATCTCACCATCAGCATACTCAAGCTTATCTGAAAAATCAAGATTTTTAAAACTTTTAAAAACTCTTTCTATTTCATTTAAATCTTTACCAATTTTCATTTGCATATCATCAAGCATTTTATTTAATACTTCTTTTAATTCCACAAGTTTTGGATTAACAGGATTTGCTTTTATTCTTTGAGTAAAATGTCCTTTTTCTATATCACAAGATACTTCTAAGATATTTTGCACAGTTATGTCATCTTTTTCTAAACAAGTATGTATATATTGAACATTATCATTAATCATTAATGCCATTTTTCCAAGTTCATCATTATATCTAGGAATTAAAACCTCAACGGTTGGAAGCTCATGATTTAAGTATCTAAAAAATTTCATTAAATGATCTTGAAGTCTTTGCACTCTTATAGAAACTATTCTTTTTACTGAAGTACCAATCACAACTACTATAACAATTATCGCTATAATAGAATTAATCAAAATAATATTTCTTAAATCCACAATAGAAGCATATACAGATTCATTTGGGACAATAGCCAACATAGCCCAATAAATTCCTGTATTTGGCCATATTTCAAATACTCTTATAGCACCATGATATTCACTACCATCATCTGCTTTATAATCAATAGCTCCTGCATGGATAGTTTTTTGTGCTTCTATTATATGAGCTGTATTTTTATTAACCTCTGTAATCTTTTTTGTAACAAATTCAGCATTTGGATGCGTAGCTATAACACCATTACTTGCTATTAAAATCCTTCTTGCTCCTTGATAAATAGATCTTGAAGAATCATTTAAAAAATCAGCCGTAGGTTTAAGATCAAAAAGCATACCAACAACACCTATAGCCTTTCCTTTTTTATCTGCAATAGGTGCAGCTACATGAACACCTAGAAATTTATTTCCATGTATGTTATACCATCTTGGTTCTCCAAAATATAACTTACCCCCCCCCATCAAATTTTTTATAGCATTCGTTTTAGCAATCTCTTCACTTGCTACTAAAGTTTGCATACCGCCAGCATTGTTAATATCTACATCTCTCATTAACACCATAAATTCATTATTATTTGAAAAATATTTTACATCAACACCCAAATTTTTATATGCAGTTCCGTCTTTTAAATAATAATAACCATAAGCTATATCTCCATTTGCATCAATGGCTTCTCCGAGGATATTTTCTATCCTTTTTGGGTTTATAGCACCTTCTGAAATAAGATTGTTTAAAGTTCTTTGTGTACCAATAGTACTGACGAATAAAGACCTAATGCTCGCTTCAGCTTGATTTCCATAACGATGCACAGAAGCTGTGAGTGTATTTTCTATTTGTGTATTTAAAATAGCTGTGGATCTGTTTATAATCAAAAAAGATAAAATACTTAAGATTAAAACAACCGTTATAATAGCTATTGCAACTATTTTAGCACCAAGATTCCAATTACGCATTTTTTCTCCTTTAGTTAATAAATTATAAATTTTTATAATTATAAAAACTTTTCATTAAATAAAAATTAAAATTTATTAAAATATTAAATATTTTATAAACAATAAAAATTATCAAGTTAAAGCTAAAGAATTGAGTAGTTTTTACAAAGAAAAGAAGTTGAAGATTTATTTAAATGGATGAATGAAAATGCCAAATCACCTCGTTGGCTGAGCGTAAATGGAATAGATTATGATGAAGCTTATGTTAAAATTTTTCACACAAGCAAAAGCATAGATGAGTTTAAAGAAAAATACCTTGGGCTTCAAAATACATACTTTGTTGATTTTAGTAAAAAGATTAATAAACCTCAGGAAACTTTAGAAAAAGACAAAGAAAAATCTTTCAAACCTATACAAGGTGAAAGTAAAAACAAAGAAACCTACAAAGATGATAATACAAAAAATGAACTTATAAAAAACTTTTAAAAAATAAATTTAGCACAAGAGAAGAATTAGAAATTCTTTTTGGTATGAAATTTAATGATGATGTGGGAGAATTTAATCAATTTCTTTCTCAAAATATCACTCCAAAAATTATAGATATTAAAGTTTAAAAATATTTTTATAATATTAAAATATATTAAATTTTATAAAATCATTAGAACCATTTTCACTAATAATATTAATAACATATTTACTTTTTTTTAAATCCAAAGATAAACTTTCTTCTTTTCCTTCAAAAATCAATTCTTGATTTAAATACCAAAAAAGTTTTTCTTTTTTAGGGTTTATAAGTTTAATTAACAATTTTTGCTTACTTTTTAAATCTTTTGGCAAAATGATATTAAGATTATTTAGTGGATATATGATTTTTAAATTTTGATTAGAGCTTTGTAAATTTTGCTTTTCTTTTGCAAAAAATGCTTGTGCATTGGAAGGTAAATTTAATATAATCTTTTTCTTTGCATGGATGAAATTTTCATCTAAAGAATCAACTTCTTTATTTTTATACATAAAAACTTCTTTTAGAAATGGTGAAGTTCTTAAGACATTTGCACTTTGCGGGTAAAGCACTTCTTTAAAGTCAAATTTATAATCATATCTATATCCTGTTTGATTTTCAATTTTGATAGAAACTAAATCATTAGGCTTTTCAAATTCTAAATTAACTCTCTCAAGTAAGGCTAAAAGTTCAAAAAACAATTCCCCTGCTATGCTTACACCATATAAATTTGCATTTGCCTCGCCATTAAAATTTCCAACCCACACTCCTAAAGTGTATTTTGGAGAAGTTCCTATAGCCCAGGCATCTTTTCTACCATAACTTGTGCCTGTTTTCCAAGAAATAATAGTATTAAAATCATATTGTCTTAAACCCGCTCTATCTAAATCCTTTAAGGTTTGTAAGGTTAAAAAGCTTGCTCCATCACTAATAAGCTTTTTATTTTCTTTAGTAAATGCATTTTCTTCATATAAAAGCTCTTTAAAATTTCCATAATTTCCAAGTCCTAGATAGATTTTTACCATATCTTCTAAACTAAATTCTTTTGTGCCCAAAATCAAAGAAAGTCCGTATTTTTTAAAATTTTCATCTTCAAAATCTAAAATATCTTTGAGCTTATAAAAAAACTTCTCATACCCATATTCTGCAAGTAAGCTTACAAAAGGAACATTAAGTGATTTTTGCAAAGATTCTTTTGCACTAATAAAACCATGGTATTTTTTATTTGCATTTTGTGGAGCAAAGTTAGAAAAAAATGTAGGCACATCAAGCATTAAAGATTCAGGCACTATAAGTCCCTCATCTATAGCAAAAGCAAAAAGCAAAGGTTTTAAGGTTGAACCCACACTACGCTTTGCTATCACCCCATCAACTTGACCAAAACTTGCAAAATCATAAAAATCATTAGAGCCTACATAAGCTAAAACTTTATTTGTTTTGGTATCTGCTAACAATATAGCTAGATTTTTTATGCCTTTTTGTTGTAGTTTATAAGAATATTCTTTAGCTTTTTCTTCAAATTTGATTTGAATTTTTTTATCTATACTAGAAACGATTTTTTCTTTATCCGCTAAAAGCCTACGCGCTAAATGTGGAGCTAAGTTTTTCCTTGTTTTAAAGCTAGGAAGTTTTTCAGCCTTTGCAAGAGTTAAAATATCTTTAGAAAAACATCCCTTTTCAAAAAGCCTATCAAGCAAAGCATTGCGTTTTTTTAAAAGTCTATCTTTGTTTTTTTCAAGATTAATTAAACCTGGATTATTAGGAAGCACAGCAAGCAAGGCTGCTTCACTCCAAGTAAGATCTTTTAAATCTTTTTCAAAATAAAATAAACCCGCACTTGCAACACCTACTAAATTTCCTCCATAAGGAGCATTATTTAAATAAAGTCTTAAAATTTCTTCCTTATCATAAGCGTTTTCTAAAGCAAAAGCTTTGATGATTTCATTAAATTTATTAAAATATGTGCGTTTGTTTTGCTCTAGAAGTTTGATTGTTTGCATAGAAATTGTACTTGCACCACTTCTTTTACTTGAAAAAAGATTATTTTTAAAAGCTCTTATAATCGCTAAAAAATCTACTCCATAATGAGAATAAAAATTTTTGTCTTCATATAAAAGAACTGCGCTTTTTAATTTTTGCGGTATAAACTCACTCTCTAAATGCCATTGTTCGTTAGAATCTAAAAATACACTAAGAATTTCTTTATTTTTATCAAACAAAACCTTACTATAAGTGCATTTAAATAAATCCTTACTATCAAAGCTAAAATAAATTAAGCCTATGTAAAGACATAGACTTAAAAAGCATATTGCAAGGCTTATTTTGATTTTCACTGCACTACTTTGACTCTTTTACTCTCACTTAAAGCTCTATAAGCATTATCATACATTGCTTCAGCATAAGCTCCACTCAAAGTATAAACACCTGGAGTAACAGCACTTAATTTCACAAAAAATTCTCTTGACTCATCAGAGTATAAAGGAAAGAAATACATGATTTTATCATCTCTTATATCTACAAAATCATAATAAGAATTTTTCACAAAATTAGGAGTTTCATCATCTAAAAGATCATGTACTATCTCCCATCCACTTGGTAAAATTTGAGTTAAAGCTATATTAGAAGTGCCCGGATAATTTTTATTTGATATTTTTAATTTCATATAAAAAATTTGAGAGCTTTTTATAGCACTTTCATCTATTTCATTTCCATTTTCATCATAAAAACTTCTTTCTATATACATACGCTGCGCAAAAGGTTCGACAATGCCTTTTTTAATTCCCTCTACTCCAAAATGCACATAAGTATCTTCTTTAGCTTCTATCAAAGCGCTGCCTTGATTAAACTCAAATTTAGAAAAACTTGCATTGAGCTTTTTACTCTCACCATTAATTTTTACACTTGCATTGATAGTTTTAGGATTTTCATCACTAAAGCTATTTGCCAAAGCATATAAAGCATAGCCTGTGCTTTGAGTGCTAAGCCAAGCTTGACTTTCTAAAGTTTTTTTAATATCATCTAATAATTCATCATTATTTTTACCATAAATTATTTTATACGCATTTGCAATAATAGCTTCATCTCTTAGAAAAGATCCATAAGTATGAGTATAATTAGCTTTTTCATCAGGCTTTGTGCTTAAATTTTTAGCTATATTTAAAGCTACCTCATCAAAACCTGCTAATTTATAAGCTGCACTAAGTTGCCAAAGACTTACATTGTTTAAGCTTTGCAAATAAGTACTATCTTCATAAATAGCATTCATTATGCTTAAATTTGGCTCTTTGGCTAGAGCTAAAAGATATAAAGAATTTATTCTAATTTCTTTATTTGTTTGAGCTTTTAAAACATAGCGTTTTTGATAATCAAGCCATGCTTTAAACATTCCCTCGCTCACATAATAACCTCTTTCTTTGGCTAAAATCATAAACATACCTGCATAATTACTTCCCCATGCATCAGAATCTTTAAGTCCTTGCCAATAAGCAAAACCACCATTGGAAGTTTGAAAATTTGCGTATTTACTTAACAATGCATTGATATTGTTAATATTTTTTTGTTCATTTGCTCCTTGATCAAGTTTTTGTAAAAAGAGTTGCGGTAAAACTGCTGAAGTACTTTGCTCTATACATCCATAAGGATAATTTTGCAAGTATTTTAATCTATGATTTATATTTAAAATAGGCTTAGAACTCACACTTAAAAACGCCACTGGGTTGATATAATCTTGTGTGATTTTAAACTCCATAGAAGTATTTGCAGGAATTTTAAAAGATTTTCCCTCATAAGTAATCGTATTTAGTGCTTTTATGTCAATTTGAGTATTTTGAGTATAGGTGTAATCTTTTGCATTTAAACTTAACTCTATTTCTTCCACCCCAAGCTTGCTTGAATTTACTCTTGTGTTAATATAAATATCTTTTGTTTTTTCATTACCAAAATCAATTAAAATTTCATCTTTTTCAAAATTTATGAGTGAATTTTTTGTTTTTAGTTTAAGTTTTGCATTTTTTACATCATCATCTACTTTAAATACCTGCACCAAAAGCTTAAACTCATCATCAAGTCTTAAAACCCTTGGCAAAGTTTCAAGCATTACAGCAGGTGCGCTAACTTGGATATCTTTAGAAGCACTGCCAAAACCTGCTAAGTTGTTCGCCACTACCATAACTCTAACCGAACCTAGATACGAAGGCATATTAAATTTTAATTTTGCATAACCATTTTCATCACTTTGTACTGGCTCTTGAAACAACACAACAGGTTTAAATCGTCTTGCTTTTTCATCGTTTTTACTTTTATTTGCCCTACTTTCTAAGAAAACATCACCACCTGTAGTTAATACCTTGGAAGCATTAGAAATATTTTTAGCAATGATTTTATCATAGGTATCATATATGCTCATGTTAAAGCGAATTTTTTGATAAAAATATCCCCAAATATCTGGAGTTTTAAAAGCATTCACATCAAGCAAACCCTCATCTACAATAGCTATGGTATAAGTATAACTTTGCTTGTTTTTACTTTGAATTTCTACTTCAAAATCTTGTTTTGGCATGATTTTATCCGGTACTTTTAAATCAAGCTCGATTTTACTTTGTTCATCTACTACATTCAAAGGCACTACACCAAAAAGTCTTAAGGCTCTATCGTTAGTGTATTGATTATAATCTTGAAGCAAAATCACACTCACATACACATTTGGCTTATATTCTTTAAGAATAGGAATTTCAACCTTTGTAATATCTTCATGCGTATCTATCACAAAGCGTTTTAAAACCTTTACATTATCATTTAAAGTAACGATGGCTTTTGCACCCTTAACACTTTCAAATTCAATAAAAGCTGTTTCGTTTGGTTTGTATTCTTTTTTATCGCTTTTTATTTTTAAAGAACTCACTATATCAGCATTACTTGGCGCACCAAAACTACTAATATAAAAAAACTCTCCTGTGCTTGTTTTACTTTGTGTATCTTCAAGCTCTATAAACATTTCACCATGGTATTCTTTGGGATCAAATTCTATTTTAACCGGTTTATCCTTACTTAAAATAGTTCCTTGGGTAATGATTTGTGTGTTTTTATCTTTTTTGAGTGATTTTAAAAAATCATCATAATTATCATAATCCCACCACCAAGAATAATCATTTGCATAAATAGTATATTTAATCTCCCTATTTGCTATCAAATTCTCATCTAAATCACTCACAATAGCTTCAAAATTAATTGTAGAACCCGAGCTTAAATAGTGATTTTTTAAACGCTTAATACCCACAAAATACTCATGTAATATCACTTGTGAATTCACAAGCGCTTCAACTGATCTTGAACCTTTTTCAAAAACCCTAGCCCTTATGTTAGCTTCAAGATTATATGGAGTATTTTTAAAAAAATCTTTTAAAGCAAATTCTTGCTTTACAAAGCCACTTTCATCTAAAATGCCTTTTAAATTATCTTGATATTTTTGCACTAAAACACTAGGATTTGAAAAAATATATTCTGGATATTTTGAATTTTTATATTCTTTTTTACTTACAAATAAATCAGCTTGATATTGTAAATTACTTGCTGGTGTTCCAAAAAGATATTTTGAGCTAATATTAAAATCTAATTTTTCATTTTCTTTTATACTTTTTGGAGCTTGTATAGATACTTTTATACGATTTGGCACTATATTTTGCACTAAAATTTCTTTATCAAAAATAGCATTTGCAAATTCTACTCTAGCTAAATACACTCCACTTAAAGCTTGTTGATCAAGTGAAATCTTTTTATAAAAAGTTCCATTACTCAAAGGATCAAGTTTAATTTTATCTAAAAACTTTTTATTGCGTGGATCAAAAAAACTCAAAAATATAGGGTGATTAACAGCTCCTTTATCATTTCTTGCAACCATAGTTAAATGTATATCATCACCTGGTCTATAAACCCCTCTTTCTGTGTAAATAAACACTTTGTTTTGAGAATTTTGCTCTAAACCATCTACATCAAAACCATCATATAATAAAGGCGAACTTAAGCGTAAAATAGAAGCTTGCTTATCTTTTGAAGCAATGATAAATAAAGCTCTTGACTCATCAATATCATCAAAAACAGCCAAACCATTATCATCGCTTGTCTTAGAAGCTAAAATTTGATTGCTTTTGCTAATTATATCAACCCTAACCCCACCTAAAGCCTTTTGTGTGGTAAAATCTCTTACATCGACAAAAAGTTTTTTATTTAAATTTTGAGCAATTAAAGCTATATCTGAAAAAATCAAATTTTTACTAATCTTTGCTTTTTGATCGAAAAATCTTTGCTTTTTCCAACTCTCCATACCCTCATCAAAAACATAATCAATATCTTCTTCTTTAAAATAAAGCTTAACTATAAACACACCACTTAAATCTTTTAAACCATCTAAAGCTATCTCATTTTCTTGCCATTGATTTTTAACATTTTTAATATCAAAGTCTTTTTTTAATACTACTTCACTAGTATAATCACTCTCTGAAAAAATATCACTATCATAATCACTTAAATTTTTAGCACCTTGAAGATTTTTATATCTTAAATATTCACTTAAATTATTTGAAAATACCTGATGAACTTCTAAATGGATCTTTTTAATATTTAAACTTTTAAAAGCTATTTTTTTACTCGCTTTGCTAGATAAAAATACCCCTTGATTTGTAAAACTTATAGCAGGCTCATAGTCTTTTAAGCTCACTTGAGTTTTATAGCTTTCTTTTGTACTAATTCCATCAGCGCTTTTAATCCCTTGAGCAAGTTGAATTTCATAAGTTTTATTTGGAGTAAAATTTCCTGTGAGCTTGATTTTATTCCCAAATACCAATGCTTTAAAATCTACTTTGGGTGCAATAAAAATCAACTCTTTTAAATTTTGATCTTGCGAAATACTTTGAGAAAAAAGTAATTCTATGTTTTTATTGATTATATTTGCATTTTGAAATACAAATTCGTTCTTTGCAAGTAAAATATATTCTAAATCTATATTTTTCTCTAAACCTAAAATTTCTTTATCAAAAACTACTTTTATATTAGTGTTTGTATTTTTAATTTTTAATGGCTTAGAATACACACTTGCTATATCATCTTGGATGATAATTTTATCTATTTGAATTTCTTTTTCTTGTGCATTAATTTTTACAGCTTTTAACAACTCATCTTTATCAAAAGCATAAAAACTTTGAACATTTAAAATCAACACACTCTCATCATTTGATATATTTTGAAAATATCCTTTGACATCTAGTTTTTCAAAAGGAGTTTTTGCTTTTAATTGTATTTTTTCATCAGCTACAATATCACTTAAGTCTATAAAAATATCATAATTTTGATTTGCTTTTAAAGAAGTGTATATGTTTAATCTTGTGGAAGTTTCAAGTTCATACTTTGCTTTTATTTTTTGATTATTAATAACAATTTCTCTTTCTTTTACAACACCTATGTTTTCTGTAATGATATTGGTATTAAATTCTATAAAAATACTATGCGTATTTTCATTAAAACCATAAGATCTTATAATAGAATTCTTATCTTCATTTTTAGAACATGCAAACAACAAGCTTGCAAGCAAAAAAATAAAAAAATAATGTAAAAATCCTTTCATGGGTATCCTCTTTTTGGTAAATTTTTCAAATTATATCTAAATTCACTCTTGCTTCACTCAAAAAATTATATAATTCTTACATAAAAATAAAGGAGAAAAAAATGAAAAAGAAAATCGCTGCATTATTGACAACCTTAAGTCTTTCAAGTCTTGCTTATGCAGATGGAATTTATGGTGTGATAGCAGATGTAAATGATGGTGCAAAGACTATTTTAATCGATACTACCTATGGAGAAAAAATGAATATAAAAATTCTACCAAATACAGAAATTGATATGGATGATTGCGGTATTTTTGGTATGGATAAATATGGCACTTTTAGAGATTTAAAAGTAGGAACTTTTATAGAAGCTGAAGTTTTTCATGGCTATGCTCAAACAACACCAAACCCACAAACGCCAAATCAAGTTCAAAATATAACCGCTAAAGAAATTAAAATAGAATGCAAAAAAAGAGCTTATTAAGCAAAATAACTCCTAAAAAGGAGTTATTTTAATGCGTTTTTTTCTTATATTAATTTGCATTAGCACTTTTGCATTTGCTTATAAAATTCAAGGTATTTTAAAAAACACTACTACACATACAATAAGTATTCAAACAAGTTTTGATAATAACTTAATTATTACCATTTTACCCCAAACACATATAGATATTTATAACTGCGGAATTTTTGGTAGCAATAAAAAACAAGCCAATGTGCAAGATCTAAAAAAAGGAAGTCTTGTTAAAGTTAAAGGCAGTAAAAATGGAAGCATTATCATTGCTGAAAAAATTATAGTAGAGTGTGATGATCAAAGAAGAGCTTATTAAGATAATAACTCTTCTTTATCGTCTTTATTGATTTTTTCTATATAAAGACTTTGTGAAGGAAATGCAAAACTTAGTTTATTTCTTTCGACAATCTTCATTAATTCAAGTAAAATACTTTGTCTTGCTTCTCTAAAACCTGCAGCATCAACTGCTTTAGTATAAAAATATACTTCTATATCAATAGAACTTGCGCTAAAACCACTCACAGCCACATAAGTATTATTTTTATATCCTTCTAAATCATTCACTGAAACTAAATTTTGTCTATATCTAGCGCGGGTTCCACCATGATTTAGCGCACTATCATCAACTTGAGCTATCAAAGGACTAGTAGCTAATAAATATCTTATATCTTCTACACATTGCTCAAGTTGTTCAGGTCTTGCATCATAAGTTACACCTATAAATAATTTTACATGGCGTCCTATTTTTCTTTTACTCCAATTTTTTATATTAGTTCCCATAATAGTTGAATTTGGTAAAAATACCAAAGAATTATCAAAAGTTCTAATAGTAGTTTTTCTAAGCCCAATTTCTACTATAGTTCCTTCTATACCTGAAATTTCAACCCAATCGCCTTGATTAAAGCTGTTATCAAAAAGCAAAAGCACAGAAGCAAAGAAATTTGCAATAATATCCTTAGCTGCCAATGCCACAGCCAAACCACCAATACCTAAAGATGCAATCAATGCTGAAATATTAAATCCTAAATGTGATAAAACAAATAAAACAGCTATTACTATAATAATAAAATATAAAATTTTAATAATTAAATTAACCACTTCGCGTTTGCCACTTTTTTCAGCAAGCTTTGCCACAATTACCATACCATAACTATCAAAAATATTTATCACAAGCCAAGCAGTTAAAATAACATAAACAATTGATAAAATATTACTAATTCTTATATCTACAGGTGCAGGATAGTAAAAAATAGTAAAACAAATTCCAATAGCATAAGCAAACAAAAACCAACCCACTGGTCCTTGGAGCTTTTCTAAAAAGTGAGTTTTTATTTCTACATTTTCTGAATTTTTTCCAAATAAATGTATCAATACAAAATACAAAATTTTTGCAAGATAAAATTTCAAAGAATAAAACAAAACAATGACAATAATAGAAATAACTATTTTTCCAACATTTACACTACTAATAGAGGTTTGTTTATTAATATAATTAATGGCATTTTGCAAGCCCAAGCCCGTAAATAAAAAATTAGTTTCAAGCAAATTTGCATTATTTCTTAGATATACCAAAATTTCATTATATGACTTGATGGTATTTCTTAAATTATTTTCACTAAGCTCTAAAGTTCTAAGTTGAGTAATATCATTAATTTTCTCTTTATCTAAAGCAAAATTAAAAACTATATCTTCTTTTAATGAGTCAATGCTTTCATCAATAATTTTTTTTATTTTTTGACTTTGAGCACCTTCGATAAAAACTTTTTCTAATTCAAATATACAAAGATAAAAATGTTCTGCAGAGGTTAAATTTAAAAGTTTGATTTTACTATCCACATAATCATAATATCTTTTTTTAGCTTGGGCATTTTCAACACTTTTTTGTAAAGCATTCTTAGTTTTTAAAAAATCTTTTGCTTCTTTATCATCAATCTTTTGAGATACCATTTTTAAAGGTAAAGTAGTCAAAAGAGCTGTTTTTTGTTTTTCTATTTCTTTGATATTATCTTGAAATTCGGTGCTATTTGTATCACCGGTTTTAAAACTTTCCAAAAGTAAATTAAGCTCTATATAATCTTGTACCAAAGCAAAAATACTATTCTTATCCTCTAAAGCATTTTTTTCCTGTGCATTCAAAGTGCTGATAAATAAAAATAATAAAATAATATTAACAATCTTTTTCATACTTTTTTCACCCTCTCTTGTATTAAAACAAAATTTTCAAAATTAAAATCATACTCATAAATTTCACCCGTTTCTATGATGTAATACCAAGCATGAAGTTCTATTTCTTTTTTATTTAAAGCTTCTTCTATACCTGGATAGGTTAATAAATTTTGCAAAGAATTAACCAAGTTCATTTTTTCAGTCATCCAAGATCGCATGGCTAAATCACTGCCTGCAACTTTTAAAACCTTATTTTTAATAGGCTCGAGCAAGGTAAGCCATTTTCTCACATTCGGCATACTCTTTAGCTCATTTTCATTTGCATATAAAGCCGCACAGCCACCACAATTACTATGTCCACAAACTATGATATTTTTTATATGTAAAGAACTAAAAGCATACTCAATAGCTGAAGTAGTTGCCAAAAAATCATCTCCTACTCTATAAGGTGGAACTATATTGCCTATATTTCTTACAACAAAAAGCTCTC
Organism: Campylobacter sp. RKI_CA19_01122; assembly: GCF_025771325.1. Taxonomy (NCBI): domain Bacteria; kingdom Pseudomonadati; phylum Campylobacterota; class Epsilonproteobacteria; order Campylobacterales; family Campylobacteraceae; genus Campylobacter; species Campylobacter sp. RKI_CA19_01122. The sequence goes on from NZ_JAKMPZ010000007.1 coordinate 56,594, forward strand.
CTGGACCTGTATTAGTAATTAAATTTGGTATAACTCTTGAATCAGCACATCCTATAAAAAGCGTGTGGGGATTTTGTTTATTTTTTAAACTTTCAAAAAGTTCTGCATGCTCTTTAAAATCTTCTTGCATAAATTTTAAAGCACCCTCGATCAAGTCTTTCAAAAAAAGTCCTTTTTTGCATTTTAATAAAGCATTATACTAAATTATTTTTACTTAAAATAAATCTATAAATTTATTTTTTGTTATATTTTTATACAATTTTAATCTTTTATTTATCTTTTTTTTGTAAATTTTAATTTTTAAAAATTATTGGAGGATTTTAATGAGTCTTTATGATAGAGATTATTCTAACTCTAAAACTCAAGAATTTGAAGGTTATGCTAGAAGTGATTTGAGCATTTTTATAAAACAAACTTATCAGCTTTTTGCTGCTTCATTATTAGCTGCAACAGCAGGTGCTTACATAGGAATTTTTGCCTTAGCACATTTATTTGCACAATCTCAAGCAACTTTTTGGATTTTATTTATCGTAGAAATTGGCTTGTTATTTGCATTACAATGGAAAAAAAGAGAAGCTCCGCTTAATTTAGTTTTACTTTTTGCCTTTACTTTTGTTTCAGGACTTACTTTAACACCACTTTTATATTCTGTTTTAGCACTTCCTGCAGGAGCTAGCATTATCGCTCAAGCTTTTGCTTTAACAACAGTGGCTTTTGGTGCTTTAAGCGTTTTTGCTATGAATACAAAAAGAGATTTTACTATGATGGGAAAAATGCTTTTTATAGCTTTAATTGTTATCGTAGTAGCTTCTTTAATTAATATCTTTTTTCAAAGTTCACTTTTAAGCTTAGCAATTTCTGGTATTGGTGCAATTTTATTTTCTTTTTACATTCTTTATGATACTCAAAACATCATTAGAGGAAATTATGAAACACCAATCGAAGGTGCAGTTGCACTTTATCTTGATTTTATCAATCTTTTCATCTCTCTTCTTAATATTTTAAGAAGCTTTAATAGCAGATAAAAATTTGCGAGAAAAATTCTCGCAAATTTTCTTTACCTCTTTCAAGTTTTTATCAAACTTTTTAAGTTAAAATACTCATTTTATTTTCAATAAGGAAAATTCATGACTACTCTTTTAATTATTTTGCAATTTGCAATTGTTGTGATTATTTGTATTGCTGTTTTATTACAAAAAAGCTCAAGCATAGGACTTGGAGCATATAGCGGAAGTAATGAAAGCTTGTTTGGAGCAAAGGGTCCTGCAGGGTTTTTAGCTAAATTTACTTTTGTGATGGGTGTTTTACTTATCGCTAATACAATTGCTCTAAGTTATATGTATAATAATGCTAATTCTAACTCACTTGCTGAAAAAGCAGAACAAATTTTACCAAAGGCACCTGAAACAAACACAACTAGCATTCCAGTTGCACCAAGTGCTCCAATTAGCGAAAGTAATACTAGCAAATAAAAAAAGGAAATACCATGCTAAATGAAATTTATACCAAGCAAAAACAACAATCAGACAAAAGCTTAGAGGCCTTAAAAAAAGATTTTACTACCATAAGAACTGGCAAAGTAAATATAAATATACTTGATCATATTCATGTAGATTATTATGGTAGTGCAACTCCATTAAATCAAGTAGCAACAGTTTTAGCAACCGATGCTTCAACTATTAGCATTACTCCTTGGGAAAAATCAATGCTAAAAGCCATAGAAAGTGCTATAGCTGCGGCAAACATTGGAGTAAATCCGAACAATGATGGCGAAAGTGTTAAATTATTTTTTCCTCCTATGACAAGAGAACAAAGAGAGGAAAATGCTAAAAATGCTAAAGCTATGGGTGAAAAGGCTAAAGTTGCTATTAGAAATATTAGAAAAGATGCAAATGATGCGGTAAAAAAACTAGAAAAAGATAAAGCAATCTCAGAAGATGAAGCTAAAAAAGCTTATGATGAAGTACAAAAACAAACCGATAATTATACAGCAAAAGTAGATGAGTTAGTTAAAAACAAAGAAGCGGAACTTTTAAAGGTTTAAAAATGAACTTAGAACAAATTTATAAAGATTGTGGAGCATACCTACAAGGACATTTTTTACTTAGCTCAGGGAAACACTCTGAGTTTTACCTTCAAAGTGCTAAAGTTTTAGAAAATCCAAAACTAGCAGGTGAGCTTTGTGATGAGCTTGCGAAAGTTATTGCCAGTTTTAATATTGAATTTGATAGTATTTGCTCGCCTGCCTTGGGTGGAATTTTAGCAGGTTATGAACTTGCTAGAGCTTGCAACAAACGCTTTATTTTTACTGAACGCGTAGAAGGAGTGATGAGTCTTAGACGCGGTTTTGAAGTAAAAAAAGGTGAAAAATTTATCGTTTGTGAAGATATTATTACAACAGGTGGCTCAGCACTTGAGAGTGCAAAAATCATCGAGAATTTAGGTGGAGAAGTAGTAGGTTTTGCAGCTTTAGCAAATCGTGGTTTTTGTGCTGTAAAAAATTTAAACAATCCAAGAAAAGAAAATGCAAAATTACCACAAAATTTACCACTTTTTGCACTAGGAAATTTTGAATTTGATATTTATGATGCAAATACTTGCCCACTTTGTGAAAAAGGCACTAAAGCTATCAAACCTGGTAGTCGTGGTAACTAATGAAAACTAAAGCAAAAATAGCCACTCGCTTTTTAAGATTTAAAGCCTTTTTGATTGATCTATTTTTGCTTTATGTGCCCATTTTGTATTTGTTTTATTTTACTCTTGGCTCTAAAGAAGCTTTTTTAAACAATCAACTTATAATTTTTTTGTGCCCATTGCTTTTTGGATTTTTACAAGCATTATTTTTAGTAAAAAAAGCTCAAAGTCCTGGACTTAAAGCTTATGATTTATACTTGATTGATATTAAAAATGGACACAAACTTAATTTTTTTAGAATAATCCTACGCTATGTAATTTTCATTATAAGCTTTGGCTTGTTGATTGGCTTTTTGGTAAGCTTTTTAAGAAAGGATACCTTAGCCTTGCATGATATTTTAAGCCAAAGCGCTATTGTAACAAAGGTGGAAAAATGAATAGAAAAAGAATTTATAATCCAAAATCAAATGAAACTTTAAATGATAGAAAAGTATTTAACGGCAACCCACATGGTATTTTAAATTTTACTAAAGCAAAATACACATGGGCTTTAAAACTTTGGGATTTAATGGAAGCAAATACTTGGTTTCCAAAAGAAGTAGATACAACAAAAGATGCACTAGATTATCGTTGCAATCTAACCGTAGCAGAAAAAAGAATGTATGATCTAGTTTGGTCTCAACTTATCTCAATGGATAGTTTTCAAACAAACAATCTTGCTGATAATATCAACCCTTATATCACAGCACCTGAAATCAATGCGGTTTTAGCAAGACAAGCTTATGAAGAAGCAAATCACTCAAAATCTTATGCAGTGATGGTTGAAGCAATCTGTGAAAATACAGACTTAATTTATGAAATGGAAAAACACGATGAGACTTTAAGAGAAAAAAATGATTTCATTTCAAGTATTTATGAAGAATTAGCTGGCGAAGTAGATGATAATAAACTTTTACTTGCAATGGTAGCAAATCAAATTCTAGAAGGAGTGTATTTTTATAGTGGTTTTACTGCTATTTATGCTTTAGCGCGTGCAGGAAAAATGCTAGGTTCAGCACAAATGATACGCTTTATACAAAGAGATGAAATTACTCATTTATTATTATTTCAAAATATGATTAATTCTGTGCGTAAAGAAAGACCTGATTTGTTTAATGATATCAATATAAACAAAATTTATGATATGTTTAAAAAAGCAGGTGAACTTGAGATCAAATGGGGTAAATACATCACTCAAAATCAAATCATGGGTTTTACAGACGATATTATAGAAGAGTACATTCACTATCTTGTTGATCAAAGACTAATAGCTATTAATCTTGATAAAATTTATAATGCAAAACATCCTATTAAATGGGTGGATGATTTTTCTAAATTTAATGATCAAAAAAGCAATTTCTTTGAAAGCAAGGTTACAAACTATTCTAAAGGGAGTTTGAGTTTTGATGACTTTTAAGTCACAAAACTACCCATATTTTACATTTTTTTAAACTAAAATTCTCTTTTTATTTAATATTTTATTTTTATTTATTTCATTATTATAAAATCCGCCATTTTATTTTATTAGTAAAGGGGTGATTATGGAGTTTTTAGAACTTTTGCTAGTCTTTATTGCCATAGTTCTCATGATAATTAAGCCTGAAAAAGAAAAACTAGCTTTTTCTATACTTGTAATTTCATGGGCTATTATGGTATTTGACTATTTAGGTCGCAAATCAGGCGCAATCTTAGGCCTAATGAATCTATAAGGTGGCAAATATGTGTGATATTAACAAAACTAAATTTTTTTATTTTTTAATGTGCTTGGCAGGTTTTTTAATCATTTTAATGCCTGTTGGAATTGCAAATTTGATTTTTGGTTATATGCTAGGTGATAGCCCTTGTACTTCTTGTTGGGGCCAAAGAGAATCAATGATTTTCATTGGTGTTGCAGCTTTATTTATCGTACGTTATGGTATGAAAGGTAAGTTCTTAGCTTTTCTTTTAATTGCAACTGCATTTGGTTTATGGCAATCATTTAATCATATAAGCGGACATGCACATCGTGATCTTGATCAAGGTTTTGGTTTGCCTATTTTTGGTTTGCATACTTATTTTTGGGCTGAAGTAGTATTTTGGGCTGTAGTTTTATTACTTGGTGTAATTTTTGCTTTTGCTCCAAAATTTGGCTCCTTTGAAAAAGAAATGGAAGGAGTTAGTTTTAGAAAATTAACTAAATTTAACCTAGCTGCTATGGTTATTGTTGCTTTTATCGTAGCTTCAAATGTCTTCCAAGCTTTCGTAAGCACTGGTCCTATCCCATATAGCGGACAAGGTGATCCAGTTCGTTTTAGTTTAAATCCAAAATATATTATTTGGGATGATTCAGGCTGGAATAAAAGTTGGAAAAGCATTTCTTTCTTAGGAAAACGCGATGTTAAAGAACCTGATTTTGCTTTTGCTCCTGCTAATGAAAAACTAGGTATTGAATTTGATAATAATATCAGTAATGCTCCATTTACAAATATCGATGATAATCTAAAAATCGTAAATGAAACAAAAATTGATTTTCCTAAAGCTATCAATACACTTGATTATATCAATGGAGAATATGTCGCAAGTTCAAAATGGGAAGTATTTTTCCTAGATGATAATTTTAGTACTAAAACAGATTTTCTATTAGACCCATATTTTTCAGCCACAATTAATCCTATCATAGGAATTATTCCTTATTTGGACAACAAATACATCTTAATGGGCTCTAATAAAACTTTCTTAAGATTTGCTCAAAATCCTAATGCAGATGAAGCTTTACAATATGCTGATTTTATTAGAGGGGCAAATAATTTTGAAGGACAAGGTGAAAACCTTGGTCGTGGTAGAATTGACACAGTTAGAGCTAAATTCCATCATGTTTTAAGCACAACTACTGATGGAAAATACATGTATCTTGCTACCGTTCCAAACAATAAGGATGCTAAAACTTTTGTAATTTCTAAAATTTCTTTAGCAGATAGAGTTCTTTCAGCTGAATTTACTCCTAAAGCTGAGTTAAAAGAAGGAAAAACTTTAGGCGATCTTTATATAACTTCAATGGCTTTTAAAAATGGTAAAATTTATGCATTAAGTAAAAAGCATAATGTTATTGCTGTAATTGATCTAGACAAAGAAGAAGTTGTAAAAACTATTTCGTATCCAGAAAATATAACTAACGCAAGAAGTTTATTCTTCAAAGATGGCAAAATGCACATCTTATCTTATCAAGATGGATCAAACATCCTTTATACACTTGATTAATCTTAAGGCGTTTTTACGCCTTAAGGATTTTAAAGCTAGATAAATAAAATTTAAGATAAAATAACACTTTTTATCAAGGAGTGCTTATTGATTCATATATTTGAACAAAAACAATGCCAAACTATGGCAGAAGAAATTCGCAAAAACACTTTCATTAATGAAGAATTATTTGAAGCTTTTTGTTCTACTCCAAGAGAAATTTTCTCACCTTTAAAAATGCATGCTTATAGACTTGATGCGCTTCCTTTAATGGGTAATCAATGGATAAGCTCGCCTTTAACCGTGGCTAAAATGACTATGGCACTTGATTTTAAAGATGCTGATAGTGTTTTAGAAATAGGTTGTGGTAGTGGGTATCAAGCTGCGATTTTAAGTAAGCTTATTAGAAGAGTTTTTACCATAGAACGCATTGAAAAACTTGCAATTAGTGCTATAGAAAAATTTAAAAAACTAAACTATGCTAATATTCATGTAAAATTTGATGATGGGCAAAATGGCTGGAAAAATTATGCACCTTATGATAGAATTTTACTCTCAGCTTATATAGAACACATTCCAAATGTATTATTTGATCAACTTGAAAACAATGGAATTTTAGTAGCTCCTTTACTCATAGGAAATCAACAATTTATCACTAAATTTACCAAAAAAGATGGCGAGATTAGCAAAGAAGTTTTAGATGAATGCCTTTTTGTACCTATCAAAGATGGCAAAGAATAGTTAAAATTTCATTTTTAAAATAATAAAACCATATTCATCTTTATATTCACTCTCTTGTAAAAAACCATTTTTCTGATAAAATTTATATGCCTTATAATTATCTTTATTTACTTCAACATATTTCAAATGATAATCATTTATGGCTTTAGATATTAAAGTAGTGTCTATACCTTTGTTAAAATATTTTGAACTTAAAAACAACATTTCAATTTTATCATCCACAAATGCTAAAAATCCAATCATTTTGTCTTTATTATAACAAATCAAATAATTTAAACTAAAGAATACTTGAGAATTTAAAAGATCATTTTTAATCTTTTCTCTATCAAAATCAGATAAAAAATCATGGGAATGTTTCACACTATCCTCCCATATATCGATCAATTTATCCTTAATATTGTCTATAATTTCTTTAAAATATTTAATTTTAATATAATTATTTTTAAATATAAGCTTCTTGTAGGATTTATTTTTTTATAATTATATTAAAAAAGGAATATTATGAGTTTTAAAAAAATACTTTTTGGCTTATTTACTACTAGCATGCTTTTTGCCTATGAGCAAATGCCTCAAAATGCCTCACATGGAAATTTCATAGACAAAGACAAATGGAAAAATTTAGATAAAAACTGGATTTACTGTGAAAGTGGTTTAAATCAAGATTTTATCAATATAAATAGTAAAAAGGCTACAAATAAAAATCATTCTTTAGAATTTAACTACTCAAACGATTCTTTTGGTTTAATAAATGATGGTTATACCATAAAAATGTATTTTGCAAGCAATGGAAGCCATATCATGCTAGATAATACAGCTTATAATTTATCTCATTTTCACTTTCACGCTCCATCAAAGATTTCTATTGATAAAAAGTCTTATCCTTTAGAAATTCATTTTAGTCATGTAAGTCAAAAAGGTGATATAGCAGTGGTTGTGCTGTTTTTACAAGAAGGTGCGGAAAATCCTTTTATTAAAAAAATCATCCGTGCTTTTCCTAAAAAAGAAGGCGATAAACTTTATGTTCAAAGCTTAAGTGCCAATGAGTTATTACCAAATAATCTTCAATCTTTTTATATCTTTAAAAACAAACTCAACAAGCCTTGTAATCAAAAAATCACTTGGATAGTTTTAAAAGATATGAGCTATGCCTCTAAAGAGCAAATTCAAATCATACAAAATTTAATAGGAAAAAATGAGAATTTGAAAATACAAGAAATTAATAATTTAGAACAAAATGATTAAGCATAGCTTGCTTAATCATGTATAAAAGCTTGAATTTTTTCTAAATTAGCTCTAAAAAGTTTAAAATTTAACTCACTTGAAATTTTTAAATCAGCAAAAAAAGGATTTTTCAAACTTGCTATGAGTAAATAATCATCTTTTTTCAAAGCTCTTTGTGTAGAAAATTCTTTATCCTTTACTTTTTCAAAAATACTTTCACTTGAGCTAATATCTTCTTTTAATTTTTTACTATAAAGCAAAATTCCACAAAAGAAATTCCCAAATTCATCTTTAAATTTCACATCATAAAGAATAAAATCATCAAAAATAAAAGAATTTTGAGAATGATAAGTTTTTAAAGAAAAGTCAAAAGCAATTTTTTCAAAATCTTTCTGATAAAAGCCTTGTTTATCAAATTTAGCATTATTTTGTTTTAAAAATTCCTCACACATTTTAAATACAAGCTCATTGCGTCCCCACATAAGCTTTCTTCCTAAAATTCTAAAAAACAAAACTCCTGCTAAAACAGCAAAAAACAAAGCTATAATCACATCTTTGCTAAATTGAAAAGCAAGAAAAAATATAACCAAAGCTTCAGCAAATGCTAAAATTTGTAAAGCTTTGAGTCTTTTATTTAAAGCTTGTCTTATGGCTTCAAAATCCATTAAGACTTAGCCTTTTCCATTCTTTTTCTTTGAGTAGGATCAAGATATCTTTTTCTAACTCTAATATTTTGTGGAGTAACCTCTACAAGTTCATCTTCTTCTATCCACTCTAATGCTCTTTCAAGGCTTAATTTTCTAGGTGGTACAAGCTTAATCGCATCATCACTACCACTTGCTCTAACATTAGTTAAATTTTTACCTTTAATAGGATTAACATCTAAATCATTTGGGCGTGAATGCTCACCTATAATCATGCCTGTATATACTTTTGTTTGAGGATCAATGAATAATACCCCTCTATCTTGTAAGTTAAATAAAGAATATCCTAGTGCAACACCATTTTCCATAGAAATTAACGCGCCATTATTTCTTTTTTCAACTGCTCCACTAAATGGACGAAACTCTAAAAAGCTATGGTTCATAACACCCTCGCCTTTAGTATCTGTTAAAAATTGTGATCTAAATCCTATAAGCCCGCGCGCAGGAATTTCAAACTCAAGTCTTGTTTGACCATCTCCAGTTGGTGTCATAGTTTTCATTTCAGCTTTTCTTTTGCCTAGTTTTTCAATCACAACCCCGGTAAAATCATCAGGCACATCAATCACTAAATGCTCAAATGGCTCTGTTTTTACCCCATCTTCTACCTTAACGATAACTTCAGGTCTACCCATACAAAACTCAAAACCTTCTCTACGCATATTTTCAGCTAAAATAGTTATTTGAAGTTCGCCTCTTCCGCTTACTTTAAATTTACCCTCGCCTGTGCTTTCATATTTCATAGCAATATTAGTTTTCATTTCAGCTTCTAAGCGTTCTGCGATTTTATTTGAAGTTACATGTTTACCTTCAGTACCCGCTAAAGGACCATCATTTACTGAAAATACTATACTTAAAGTTGGCTCTTCTATATGTAAAGGATCAAGTGGCATAGGGTTGTTTGGATCTACCACGCTATCTCCTACATCTAAAGCTTCAAAACCTGCAATCGCTACAATATCGCCTGTCCCTGCTTCTTCAATGTCCATTTTTTCTAGACCCATAAAACCAATAAGCTTTGAAATTCTTCCATTGATTTTAGAGCCATCTGCTTTAGCAAGCATAACATTTTGATTTTTCTTTACTTTACCATTAAAAATTCTTGCAATACCTATTTTACCAACGAAATTATCATAACCTAGAGTAAAAACTTGAAGCTGTAAAGGATTTTCATCACTACCACTTGGAGCAGGCACACGCTCAAGTATAGTCTTAAACAATGGTTCCATGTTAGTGCTTTCATCTTCAAGTGCAAGTTTTGCATAACCATTTTTAGCAGCTGCATATACTACTGCAAAATCAAGTTGTTCATCATTTGCCTCTAAAGCCACAAAAAGATCAAAAATTTCATTGATTACTCTTTCAGGATCAGCAGCCGGCTTGTCGATTTTATTAATAACAACAATAGGTTTAAGCCCTAAAGATAAAGCCTTTTTTACCACAAATTTAGTTTGAGGCATAACCCCTTCTTGTGCATCAACTAAAAGCAAAACCCCATCAACCATTTTTAACACACGCTCAACTTCACCACCAAAATCAGCATGGCCTGGAGTGTCTATGATATTTATTTTTGTGCCTTTATAATTAATAGCAGTATTTTTAGAAAGTATAGTAATACCTCTTTCTTTTTCTATATCATTACTATCCATTACACGCTCTGCTATTTGTTCACGCTCATTAAAAGTTCCTGATTGTTTTAAAAGCTCATCTACCATTGTTGTTTTACCATGATCAACATGAGCTATAACAGCTATATTTCTAATATTATCCAAGTTTTTCTCCAAAGTCTTAAATTTAAAATCTAATATTATATAAAAAAAATGCTTAAAAATTAAGATTTAAAAATTGGAACACTTGTTGCTTTTGTCTTGAGTAAGAATTATTTTTAAGGAGAAAAATATGTCAAACCTAAATACTCAAATCTTTAACGCTAACTTAGAAAAACAAGGAACTTCAGTTTTAAATAGTAAGCATTTTATGGAACTTTTAAATTATTTAGAAGTTATAAATTCAAATGAAGAAAAAGAATTAAATTATGCAAAACTTTCAAGTAAAGTAAGTGAAATTTTAGATGATGCTCAAAATGAAAATGCGGTTTTAAATGCTAAAAACATAGAAGAATTATTAGTGATATTTAAAAATTTTAATCTTACTCATGAAAATTTAAAACTTGATTGTGCAGCACAATTACAAAATTTATTTCCAAATTTAGCAAAAAATAATTTTTTAGTAGGTTAATTAATGTCTAATATCCAAGCTAGTGATGCTTTAAACTTACTAAGCATCACTCCACAAAATGAAAACCCAAGTAAAGAAAACACTAGCTCACAAAGTGATGGCGAGGAATTTTTAAATTCCTTATTGCAAGCAATAAATGAAAAAGATGGAAGTTTACCAAAAGATTTCAAGACTCCACAAAAAGATGATAAAGTTAATGATAAAATTTTAAAAGATGATGTCAAAGATAAAATACCGCTGGATGAAAAAGATGCTTTGAAGCTTTTTGAGGGTGCAAATTTTATGCAAATTCTTTCTTTATTGGAGGTTTTACAAAGCGATAGCAAGGATATAAAACTAAACAAACTTGTCCAAGATAATACTGCTATTTTAGCTCTTGAAAAAAACCTACACAAGCTAAAAAATATAAAAAATATTAATGAGCTTTTTAATGTGGCAAAAGAGCTTGGATTAAACATCAAAAATATAAAATTTGAACAAATTAAAGATTTAAAAGAAGCTTTTCCAAATCTTGATAAAAAAGGTTTTTTTGAAATACCAAAACAAAATAATAATACTAATGTTTTTCAAGATTTAATCAATCAAAAAATTACCAAGCTTTTAAAAGAAGAACCAAATACAAGCAAAAATATAAAAAGCAAAGAAAACGAAGGTGTCTCTTTGCTTTCTTCTGCTTTAAAAAATATAGAACTTCCAAAAAAAGATATAAAAACACAAGCAAAAGAAAACATTCAAAACATAGATTTTAAAGAAAAATTAGTAGAAAAAATTCAAATTCAAGATGAAAAAGAAATAAAAAACGCAAAAAATATCCAAAATACAACAACAAAATTCAATGAAAAACTAAGTGATATTGAGTTAATTAATCTTACTCAAAACACAAACCTAAAAAAAGATATTAAAGAAAAAGAAAAGCTAGATTTTAAAGAAATATTAAAGAATGAAAAACTAACTATTAGCGAAGATAGCTTTAGTAAAAAAATAAGTTCTGTTTTAGAAAATTCAAAAGATTTAAAAGCTGAATTAACAAATATAAAAAATACTCAAAATATACAAAATCAAAATCAAGATTTAAAAATTAACTTAGAAAATCAATTGGCCCCTCAAGATAAACATTTAAAAATAGATAAAAATAATCAAAATATAGATAATTTTAGTGATATTTTTAAACACACAAAAGAGTTTTCAAAAGATGAAAATGATCATAGTGAAGAGAATTTAAATTCTTATGTAAGGGAAATGAATAGGGTTTCTAATAATTTTATAAAAAATCAAAATATTCCTATGAAAGAAACTATTAATGATTTTGCCCAAGAATTTAAAGAAAAACTAGAAAGCTACAAAGCACCTATAACTCGCTTTAGTATAACTCTTAATCCACATAATCTTGGAGAAGTAGAAGTAACTTTAGTCCAAAGGGGTTCAAATTTAAATATTAGCTTTAACTCTAATCAAAATACCTTAAATCTTTTCATACAACATCAAGCTGAGTTTAAAAATGCTCTTGTAAATATGGGATTTACAAATTTAGAAATGAATTTTAGTAATCAAGAAAGAAAAGAACAAAGCAATCCGCAAAGACAAAAAAACAACAATAGTAAAGAAGATAAGGTGAATTTTGAAAAAGAAATTCAAGAAAAACCGAGCTTAGAAATGGTTTTAGCAAAATATTTTTAAATGGAATATTTTTTGCTTTGAGCTTTAAAAATATATAAAAAAGGATTTTTATGTCAAATATAAACACACAAACCCTTCAAGGTCCTTTAGCAACGCTTAATACTAAAGATATGTCAAATGCTAAAGGAAGCACTAGAGCCGGTGAAGGTGATAGCGGGTTGATTTACAACCCTGGGGCAGAACTTGACAAGGATGCGTTTTTAAAGCTTCTTTTAATAGAACTCCAACATCAAGATCCAACAGATCCTATGGATACTGAAAAAATGCTTACCCAAACAGCACAACTTTCAGCACTTGAAATGCAAGATAATACTAATAAAACCATGACTCAACTTGTAACTGCAATGACAAAACTACAAAATTCTATTGCAGCAAGCACAGGTATGAGCGCACTAGCTGCAGTTGGAAAGCTTGCAACAGTTAAAGATAATTACCTTGTAGTGGCAGATGATGATATACAATTTCAAATTAATATGTATTTACCACAAGAACCACAAAAAGGTAAAAAGACTGATATTGATATTGAAGGTTTTGAACTTAAGAAAAATGGCGAAGATAAACTAGATATAACAGGTAAAGTTGATAAAGAAATAGCTGAACCTGGAGAAACTATACATATAAAATTAAAAGATGACAAAGGTCAAGAAGAAACGGTTCAAGCAGTAGTTGGAGAAGATCAAACATTTAAAATAGTAGGACATACCCCAAGTGTTGATATCAAAACAGCAAAGATTGATTCAGCTTATAAATCAGACAGTACACCTGTAACATTTACTATTTATAATGAAGCAGGAGATCCTGTAAGAACAATGAGTGTTAAAGATATGAGTGCTGGTATGAAACAAATCGTTTGGGATAGAACAGATGATAGTGGAAGTCCTGTACCATCTGGAAAATACTATGTAAGAGCAAGTTATATAGGTGAAGATGGTACAACCGTTAATTCAACTTATGGTGCTTATCCTATCACTGGAGTTAAATTTGAAGAAGGTGAAGCTCTAGTTGGTATGGGCGGTAGCTGGGTTAAATGGGAAGATATTAAAGAGATTACAGGATAAAATCATGTTTACAGCATTTTACAATGGAGTAAATGGAGTAAAATCCCAAAGTTATGGTATAGACAATACCGCTCATAATATAAGCAATGTCAATACAGTCGGTTTTAAATACTCTGATGTGGCATTTAAAGATGTATTTTATAGCACCATAACAACACAATCATATAACAAAGGTCAAACTGGTTATGGTAGTGTAGCAGGAGCTACTAATGATATTTTTGAACAAGGTCCGTTAGTTTCTACTGATAATGAATTTGATGTAGCAATTGCTGGAAAAGGCTTTTTTGGTGTAAGTAATGCCAATGGGGTTTATTATACTAGAAATGGTGCTTTTAAACCTGATGCAAATGGATTTTTAGTAGATTCAAATGGAAATTATGTACTTGGAACTATGAATCCATCATTACAAGAAATTCAACTAAGTGATAGAGTTTCTAATATGTTTGGTCAGATTATGGGACAAAAAGTCACTACAGCTTGGAGTGGAACACCTGGACAGAATTTACAAATGGGCGGAGTTAATACTCAAGGACCTATTTCTGTACCTAAAAATCTTTACTTACCACCTCAACCAACGCAAAATATAACTTGGAGTGGAAATTTAGACACAAGCACCAAAACAGAAGCAGTAAATGTAGATGTAGATGCTTCTAAATTTGAATTTAGTAAAAATGAAGATGGTAGTGTAAAAATTTCAGGTAATGTAAAAGATGAACAAATTTATGGTATAAAACCTGGCGATACTATATATTTTAAAATCACTGATGAAAAGGGTGCTAGTCAAACATTACAAGCTACTTTAGATGAAAATTTAGCTTTTAGTATCGACAATCAAAAACTAGATAAAGTCGATTTAGAAACAGCCAAACTAGAATCATCTCACTTAAGCGTTGAAAAAGAAGTAGCTGATAGCACAGAACTTTCTGCAAAATTAATAAATCCTGATGGATCTATTAGTTGGGTAAAAGTTAAATTAGATAGAGTTTTACCGCAAAATGGTACAGATTTAGAATACAAAGCCGTTGCACAAGTGTATGATAATGATGGCAATAAAATAGGTGGAACAACTGAAGGTTTAATCACTTTTAACGAATCTGGAGCTTTAGTATCTAACACCTTAAATTCAGTAGATAACAATGGAACAAGGGTTAATATAAATCTTGGTTCTTATTATGATCCAAATATACCAAATTCAGGCTATGATGGACTTCATGCTTTACAAAACAAACAACCTTCAGTGCATACACAAACAGATGGTAAGGGCGAGGGGTTTTTAAATAATTATTCTATTAACACAGATGGTACTATCATCGCCACTTTTACCAATGGAGATCAAATAGCTATGGCAAAACTTGCTTTGTTTAATTTTACAAACGAACAAGGCTTGGAAAAGCTAGGGGAAAATCTTTATGGGCAAACAGGAAATAGCGGCAATCCAACTTTTTTACTTGATGCTAATGGAAATTTCAGCACAGCAACTTTTAAAGGTTCTTATTTAGAGCAATCTAATGTAGATTTATCGGTAGCTTTTACTAACTTAATTACTCTACAAAAAGCTTATGATTCAAGTAGTAAAAGTATCACAACAGCCGATCAAATGATACAAAAAGCAATCAACATGAAACGCTAATTTTAGCTTTTCATGTTTTATTTATATTTTTTTGCTCTAAGATATATTTTACCTCTTGCTCAAAAAATTCATACACCCTAAGCTGAACCAAAGATTCTTCTTCATTTTTATCTATTAAACGCTCAAGTTTATCAAATTTTATCTTTTGTATATATCTTGGATTTTTTTTCAAAAGCAAAGCAATATTTTTAAGTAAAGTATCCAAACTAAGCTCACTTTTTAAAACTCTATCTACATATTCTTTAGAAGTTTGCACCAAAATTGCTTGCCTGCTTTTATCTTTTGGATAAATTTCACTAGCAATATCAGCTAAAACTTGCCAAATTTCTGCTTTTATATTTTTATTTGCCACAATAATAGCCGCAAAAGATTTTGCTCTAAATTCTAAAGACAGATGACTAGGAACAAAAAATTCTCTAAATTTAGATAAAAAATTTGCAAATATACTCAACATACTTCACCTCAATGTTTTTTAAGATATTTTAAGATATTATTTCAACTGCCTTCTCTTAGACCTGTGCAATGCTATTTTTAAGCACCGCTTCAGGGTGGGAACACAGCAGAGCACTTAGACTTAGTGTGTGCCGCAGTCATCTGGGAGAGGGTTTTTAAAGTTTAAAATACCATTTAATATCCTCACAAATTTTAAAGAAATTTACCCCATTAATAGTCGGATTTGTTTTAAAATACTCATGCATTCCCACAAAACCGCTTTCAAGCTCTTTAGACTTTACTCCATAGCTAATCGATAAAGCCGCTTCTATAAAAGCTGCTAGCTTATCACAATACTTCAAAGCCTTTCCATCAATAGCCTTAAAACGATCCTCATTAACCGCATCTAAACTACCACTATAAACACTTGGTTTGTTATTAAAAATACGATTTTCAAATTCATTTTTTACAAAGGCACTTTCTTCATTTTGTCCTTCTCTAATACCAAGTATATAACTAAATTCTTCTCTAAAAGATAGTGGTATAAAAGGTAAAATTTTCTCATTAATAAGTTTCATTTCATACTCATTGATGATTTCATTTAAACCATCTATGCCATATTTTACCGGAGAGATGATATCTCTAGTTAAACTTTCGGGTAAATCATGAAACAAAGCACAATAAAAATTGCTTTCTATCCTACCATCGCATGCTTTTACTTCTAAAGAATAAAAATAAGACAAAATAGCTACCACAAGCATATGTCCTAAAACCGCAGTTTCTGGAATCCTTGGAGTTTGTGCCCATCTTTTTTGAAAACGCAAGCGTCCGCTTAGATCGATTATTTTAGAAATTTTTCGATTAAGGGCTATTTTTCTTGCGCCAATTAACTCATAATAATCTTCTAATTCTTCTTCAACCTTAGCCTTAATCTCATCAATATCACTTAAAAACGAGCTAGTTTGATAAACTATATTAAACTCCCATCTTGTCGCAAAATACGAAGCAGCTTTTAAAACAAGCCTTTCTTTTGCACAATCTTTACCTTGCAAAAAAAGCTCATAGCGTTTTAAAAACTCACCATTTTCTATATCTTGAATCATCGGTGCGATTTTACTTAATACCCAAGCACTTACTTGCTCATTTTTTGCGCGCGTTATCTCATGATACACATCAGGGCGTATATCAGTCACTACCACCCTACTTAAAAACTCAAAAATTCCTGCTTCTATGATAAAACGCATATTGACATCTTTTTCCATTTTAGCAATGAAATAAGCAATGATAAATTTATGTGCTTGTTTATCAAGCTCAACTAAATTTGTCATTCTAGGATAATCATTCCACCTTGATATAGAAGCAGCTTTAAAAATATGCTCTATCAATTCTACACTAATCATTTATTTCCTTTTTTTGCTGTGATTTTACTTTATTTTATAATCTTTAGCAAATTTTAGATATGTTTGAAAACGAATTAGAGTGATTAAAAGCTTTCTATATCACTTAACTTAAGATAAACCTCATCATTTTTACTAAGCTCTTTGTGATGATAAATACTAAAAATATGTCCTTCCAAACTCACGCCTAGCTCATAAAAATCCCCATAAAACACGCATTCTAAAACGCTAGCCTTTAAAGGAGTTTGTGTTGTTGAAATTTGTATATCATTAGGGCGTAAAATGCCATTTTTACTTTGTAAATATGCTTTAAAATTCTCATCTAAAATTGTATTTGGATCTATAAAAAATGCTTCGCCCAAAAAACAAGCACTATCTATATTTTTAGGCTTACAAAAAAGCTCTTTAGCACTTCCATAGTCTAAAATTTTCCCATCCTTAATCAAAGCAATATTGTCTGATAAATAAAAAGCATCGTCTTTATCATGCGTAACAAAAATAGCACTAAGCTTATGCTCTTTTAAAATATTTTTGATTTCTTTGCGCATTTTAACACTTAAAGTGTGATTTAAATTTGAAAAAGGTTCATCAAAAAGTATGATTTTTGGCCTTGCGACTATGGTTCTTGCTAGTGCTACTCTTTGAGCTTGCCCACCACTTAGCTCATTTGGATAGCGCTTTAAAAGTGTATTTAAATTTAAAATTTCCAAAACCTCATCAAGTCTTTGTTTTTGCTCGTTTTTACCCAAAGAGCTTATACCAAAGCATATATTTTCTTCTACATTTAAGTGCGGAAACAAAGCATAATCTTGAAACAAAACCCCCACATCACGCTCTTGTGGGGCTAAATACATACTCTTAGAAGCAACTAGTTTATCCCCTATATAAATACTACCATCATTGATTTCAAAAAAACCAGCTATACAACCAAGCAAAGAACTCTTACCACAGCCACTTTCTCCCAAAATACTGACAATCTCGCCTTCTTTTAAGCTCAAAGAAATTCCCTTTAAGACCTCTGTTTTTCCAAAAGATTTGTAAAGATTGTCAATTTTTAAGATTTCCATTATTGTCCTTTTTGGTTGTTTTTATTTTGCAAATAATGCATTAAAAATGTAGGGATAATCCCAAATAACACTATAATCAAAGATGGCAAAGAAACATTATAAATTAACTCATTTTCACTATAAGCAAATACAAGCGATGAAAGCGTTTGAAAACCTGAAGGTGAAAGTATAGTTGAAATAGGTAATTCTTTTAAAATATCCACACAAATAATCACCACAGCCAAAGCTAAATAATGTTTCATCAAAGGAAAATGAATTTGAGTGAAAATTTTAAGTGGTTTTGATTTTAAGGTTAAATTTGCATAGTCTATATTTTTAGAAATTCTCTCATAGCCTGATTGAGTTGCAAAAATTCCAGAAGCTAAAAATCTCACAAAGTATCCAAAAAACAGCACTAAAAATCCACCACCTATGGCATATTCAAAAGACAAAAGATCAAAAATATAATTTAACACACCCAAAATCACTAAAATTCCCACAGCTACCACAGCTCCAGGTAAAGAATACCCCAAAGTCGTAAGCCAAAGGATGATTTTAGAAGCTTTTGTATCATTTAAACGCACCACAAAACATAAATAAAATGCCACTCCCACAATAGCAAAAGAACTCACCAAAGACACACTAAGACTATAAAATGCAGGTGTTAAGACATTGCTTAAATTTTGCATAAAATCAAACCCGGCCCAATAAACAAGCCACATAATAGGCACGACAAAGGCTAAAAATGCCACTAAAAAGCACCATAAAAAGGCTAAAAATGCCCTAAAGCCTTTTAACTCATCTTTTGGGGTAGGTAAAAATACATTTTGATTAAAACCTTTTTTACTTCTTTGAATTTTTTCTAAAAGCATTAAAAATGCGATAAATACAAGTAAAGCCACGCTTAAAGCCACAGCACTGACTTCATCGCCACCACTTCCCCATGTTCTAAAAATTCCTGCACTAAAAGTATCTACGCCAAAATACGCCACCAAACCATAATCACTCAAAACCTCCATAGCCACCAACAGCAAAGCACCCACTATACCCACACGACAAAATGGTAAAATCACTTTAAAAAATGTTTTTAAATTAGAAGCCTTAAGTGTTTTGGCACTTAAAATGATATTTCCAAGTCCATAAGCAAAGGTATTTTTAGCAAAAAAATACACATAAGGATAAAGAGCAAAAGATAAAATCACAATCACGCCATATGCATTCATGATATCTATACGCCTATCAACACCTAAAAGCGTGGGAATTAAGCCTTGAAATTCAAACAAATCAATCCAAACAAAACCCATTACATAAGAAGGTATAGCCAAAGGTAAAATCAAAAACCATTCAAAAAATTTCGAGCCAAAAAATTTATAAAAAGCTATCAAATAAGCACTAATTAATCCTATAATCAAACACAACACTAAAGTCCCAAACAATATAAAAGCACTACCAAAAATATACCTTGGTAAGACATTTTTACTCAAATGTTTTAAGGTATTAATATCTATAAAAGGAAGGTGTAAGATAATAGCAAGTATAGGCAGTATGATTAAACTACAGAAAAAAAAGGTGGCAAAAGACCACCTTAAACTTAAAAATTTCAAATTTTATTTTTCCTTAAAATTATTTCCATTGAACTTCATCAAAAATCATTAAAGCTTCTTTAGCATTACCCCAATAAGCTTCAAAATTTGGCTTTTCTACTTTAAACTCACCCCAAGATTGTAAAATTTTAGCAGGTTTTACTTCTTTATTTACTGGATACTCATAGTTTTGGTTTGTTAAAATTTCTTGTGCTTCTTTTGAAAGCATAAACTCAATAAATTTAACCGCAGCTTCTTTATTTTTAGAAGTTTTTAAAACACCTATACCGCTTACATTGATATGTGTTCCTCTATCATCTTGGTTTGGAAAAATCACTTTTACTGAATTTGCAGCTTCAACATCTTTAGGATTTTTTGAATTTGCTAGATGTCCTAGATAATAACTATTTGATATAGCCACATCGCCTTCTTTTGCATAGATTGCACGAATTTGATCACGATCCCCACCTTTTGGAGTACGTGCAAGATTATTTGCTATGCCTTGAGCCCATTCTTTTGCTTTTTCTTTACCCAAAGTGTCAATCATAGCACTTAGTAAAGAGATATTATAAACATTATTTGAACTTCTTACTAAAACTTTACCTTTAAATTTAGGATCAGTTAAATCCTCATAAGTTTTAACCTCCCCATCTTTAACTCTATCCTTAGAAGCGATGATGATTCTTGCTCTTGTTGTAAAAGCATACCATTCGTTATTTTTGCCTCTTAGCTCTTTTGGAGAAAGTTTTTCTAGCTCAGGCGAGCTAACTGAAACAAAAAGATTATTTGTGCGAACTTGTTCTAAATTTCCCGCATCAGCAGTCATAAATAAATCTGCTTTTGAATTTTTACCTTCAACTTCTAATCTTTTAGCAAGCTCATTAGCCTTAGCTTGCACCACATTTACACTAATGCCTGTTTTTTCTTGAAATAATTTGAAAATTCCTTTATCAGAATCATAATGACGATGAGAATAAATCGTAAGCTCTTGAGCACTTAAGCTCATAGCAGCTAGTAAAGATAGTAAAACTACTTTTGCTTTCATTTTATAAATTTCCTTAATTTTAAATTTTGAAATTGATAAGGATTATTATATTAATAATTCACTTTATATTTACTTAAATTGATATACATAATCAATTTAAAATAAAATAATACAAAATTAACATAAATCAAGATATTTTTTCTCTTATTTTTATATAATCATCAAAAATACAATATACAAAGGAGATAAAATGACACAAGAGCAAATTCAAATCATCAAAGATTGTGTACCAATTTTACAAAAAAATGGTGAAGTTTTGACAAAAGAATTTTATAAAATCATGTTTGAAGAATATCCTGAAGTAAAACCTATGTTTAATATGGAAAAACAATCTTCAGGCGAGCAACCAAAAGCTTTAGCAATGGCTATTTTAATGGCAGCAAAAAATGTAGAAAATTTAGAAAATATGAGAAGCTTTGTTGATAAAGTAGCTATCACTCATACAAAATTAAATGTCAAAGAGGAGCATTACCCTATAGTAGGTGCTTGTCTTTTAAAGGCTATTAAAGTAGTGTTAAATGCAGATGAAACTACACTAAAAGCTTGGGAAGAAGCTTACAAAGCTATCGCACAATTTTACATAAACATTGAAAAAGAAATTATGCAAAAGCTAAGTGACAATAGGCTTTGATTTTTCAAAGCCTATTTTAAAAACGCTATCCCCGCTTTTGCTATTTTTACATCCTCATCTAAGTGTGCTCCACCCACACCTATACCACCAACAACAACTCCATCTATAAAAATCGGTACCCCACCAGGCATAATAGAAAACTTATCATCTAAATAACGAATATCTTCAGGTATTTTACCCTCTTTTACACCTTTAAAAATAACTGCTGTTTCTCTTTTTTGTGAAGTGGCTGTGTAAGCTTTTTTATAACTAGCATTAATCGTATGCACACCTGCTTTATCATCTCTTAAAACTGCTAAAATTTGACCAGATTTATCTACTATGGTAATACTTACATGAAAGCCATTTTTTCTTGCTTCTTTCTTTGCAAGATCCAAAATCCCTTCAACCATTTGCGAAGTTAGAACAGGCTCTTTTACAAGCTCAAAAGATTTTGCCATCAAACTTACTCCTAAAAATAAACATAAAATAAATAATTTTTTCATTTTTATCCTTTAAAATTTTTCTACTGCATTTTTTGCTAGTTCTTTAATATCGCCTTTTAATTCACAAATTTGACCATTTTGTGCGAGTAAAATTCTATCAGCCATGTCAAAATATACTTCATCATGTGTTATAGCAAATATTGTAATGCCTTTTTGCTTTAAAAGTGGCAAAAGCTTAGTATAAAAAAACTTTCTAAACATAGGATCTTGATCAGCTGCCCACTCATCTAATATTAAAATATCTCTTTTTTCAAGTAAAGCATTAAGCATAGCAAGGCGCTTTTTTTGTCCAGCCGAGAGCTTTATAGTGCTAAAAGTATTTTCCACAAGCTCTACTTTTTCATTTAGTTCTAAAATTTCAAGCCAGTATGCCAAGTCCTCTTTGCTAAATTTCTCATCTTCTAAAACATGCTCAAATAAATGAAAATCACTAAAAATCGCACTAATTAAACTTCTATATTCATAAATATTTTCTGAAGTTATTTTTTCATCATCTAAAAAAATATCCCCTTTAAAGTCTATAAAAAGTCCTGCTAAAATCATAGAAAAAGTAGATTTACCACTACCATTTTTCCCTATTAAAAATACGCATTCGCCCTTTTTAAGCTCAAAATTTACAGGTTTTAGTGCAAAATTTTCATTATAAGAAAAAGATACATCTTTAAAACAAAGTTTTTGCCAAGTTTTTTTATTTTGACTAATTTTAAACTCATGAGAATAATTTTCTAAATTTAAATTTGAAATTTTATCTAAAGCGATTTTTGCCATCATAAGCGTAGGAAAACTTCCTATCATAGCTCCAAGTGGCGATCTTAAAAAAAGCACACTTAAAGCAATAGTAGTAGCACTTTGCAAACTAGCAAGTTCATAGCTTAAAGCTATATAAAACTCCACTCCTACTAAAGCTAGCATGGCGCTATTGCTCCAATTATTAGATAAGATATGTAAAATATTTCCTATAGTGGAGCTTTTTTTCTTTTTTAGAGCATTTTTTTCAAACTCGTTTTCATAATAATACTTTGCCCTTAAAGGATTTAAGGTTAATTCTTTATGCCCTTGTAAAATATTTTGATAGTTTTTTTGCAAAGCATCATCATTTTCCCTAGCATTTTTAAAATAAAAATACACCTTACTCATCAAAAAATTATCCACCAAAAAAACACACACTATCCACACAAAACACAAAAAGAAAATTTCTAAAGAAAGATAAGCTATATAAGCACTTACACAAATAATCAAAACACTTGATTGTATGAATTCAGGAAGTCTTAAAAGTCCAAAAGAAATACTACGCACATCATTATTCAAAGAAGCCAAAATCTTTGCTTTAGTAGTATTTAAAATACTCAAAACACTTGTATCTAAAATTTGCTTTACAACCCTTCTTTGCATTTTAAAAATAAAACTTTGTCCAAACGAGCTTAAAGCAATTTCTACAAAAGAAGAACTCGCAAAAAATACAAGCAACAAAAGCACAAAATACACGATAATATTTGAGTTTTCAAGATTAGCTTTTAATAAAAATTCATTGATAAAAACTAAAGTCAATACACCTAATATACTCGTAAAAATACTAAAAAGCAAAAAAAGAATGATTTTTAATTTGCTTTCTTTAAATAAAAAAACTAAAAATTTCATTTAATCTAAACCTTAACTCTAAAAGCAAATTATATAACAAAAATATGCATAATAAATTATTTATATTGTTTATGTTTATTTATTTTTATTTAACTATAAATAAATTTTGTTATAATATATTTAAAAATTACATATTGATATTAATAATTATTTAAGGATAGCTGATGTCTAGTTTTTCTAACCATATTCTTTTATCTGGTATTGTTATTTCTATCTTATTTGATCAAAGTCTAGCGCTACCTAGTGGTGGTAAATTTACACATGGAACTAGTGGTTCTATTAGCATAAATGATAATCATATGAATATCCACGGAAATGGGCAAAATTCTGTAATACAATGGGGGGGGGGATTTAGCATAGGCAAAAATGAAAGTGTAAATTTTAATGGCTCTAACAAAAACTACCTAAACATTGCTCATGGTACAAGTAAATCCACCATAGAAGGTTTATTAAATGCAAGTGGCAATAATGTCTTTTTAATCAATCCTAATGGAGTAATCATAACTAAAACAGGAACTATCAATGCTAATCGCTTTGTGGCTTCAACCTCATCAATAAGTTCTGATGAAATACAAAAATTTGCAAATGGAAAAACAAACACCATACAATCACCCATTATAAAATTAGATAAAAACAATGGCAATGTAGTTAATATGGGAAATATTAACGCTGAAGAAGTTGTCTTTATAGGAAATAAAATTTTGTTAAATTCAAATATTAAAAATTCAAATGATTTATTAACCAAAATCAACTCAAAAAACATCAAACTTATAGGAAACGAAATAGACATTGATACATCAAATATAAACGCAAATTCTTTATCAAAATTAGAAGTAAGCGCTAAAGAAAGAGGTTCTATATATTTAAATGCTAGTGGATATTACTACGATCCTAATTCTTTTGCAGTTTTTGATAAACTTAAACAAGCTGATTTTCAAAATATAAAACATAATAATAACTCTTTTAACATATATGATTTTGTAGGAATATCTTCAGATGTTGATTGGTGGCATTTTGCCAAAGGTTGGAATGAAAATAAAAAAGATTTTAGAAATACAGCTACCGAATACAGACTAACAAATGATATAGATTTTAAAGGAAAAAACTATGCAAATTACTGTATAGAAGGATATGGTTGCACCAATATGATAGTAGGATATAAAGATCCTATTTACAATGATAATTGGGAAATTATAGAAGATAATAGCTTTTATAATAAAATTTTTGACGGACAAAATTTTGCTTTAAAAAATATATTCATAGATACAAATGTATTATCAGATTCTTTAAGATATGTTGGTATATTTGGAAATGCTAATGGTTCTGAATTTAAAAATATAATAATTAATTATAACGATAATTCTATTCTATCAAACTCAATGTATACTGGAGGTTTTGTAGGACATGCAAGTGGTGGTAGTAAATTTGAAAATATAGAGTTAAAAAATATCTCTAAAATCTCTACACAAAATAAAAACAACCTCTACGCAGGAGGTTTTATAGGATATGTTAATGGTGCTAACTTTAACAAGATTGATATAAAATCAATAGGAGAAATCAGCGGTATTAGCCTTGAAAATAGATCACATATTGGAGGTTTTGTAGGTGGAATTAACAATGGAAAATTTGAAAATATAAACATATCACAAATAAATAAAATTATTAATGATAAAACAACAAAAGCAACATATACGGGTGGTTTTGCCGGAGAAGTATGGGGAGGAAAATTTAGCAATATCGATATAAGACAAATTGATGAAATTAATGGAGGCTTTGTTACAGGTGGTTTTTCAGGTAATATAGGCTATGCTGATCTTGAAAATATAAATTTAGATATAAACAACATAACCTCCACTTTTACTACTTTACGCCATACTTATGCTGGCGGGTTTGTAGGAAGTATTGATTCTGGTGATACTTATTTTAAAAACATCAATGTGCGTGTTAAAAATGTAAAAAGCATTAGTCAAGATAACAAAGATGGCTCATTGGAAGAAGATTTTTTTGATACAGGAAATGCTTATGCTGGCGGGTTTGTAGGTTTTGCTAATGGAGGTGTTTTTGATAATATTAGCATAGAAGCTGAAAAAATAGAAAGCATTAATAACAACTCCATGGAAGGCACTCGTGCTGCAAGTGGTGGCTTTGCAGGAAAAATAGAAGGATATAGAAGTGATAATTTATCTCTTTCAAATATCACAATAAAAAATATTGACACTATTTCAGGCAAGATTGAAAAAGACAAAAGCGGAATGGTAAATGTTGGAGGTTTTGCAGGATGGATTCAAAAAGAAGGTAAAGGAAGTTTTTCTAACATAAGCATATATGATATAAAAAATATACAAGCTTATGGACAAAAAGACTTTGCCAATGCTGCTGGGTTTATCGGATATATTGAAGGGCGTTCAATGTTTCAAAAATTTAATTTAGATTTTAAAAATATATATTTATTTTTTGAAAATGACTCCCAAATACAATCTTTTGCAAGTGATGGTAAAAATTTAAGTGGAAAATTTATTAGTGCCTATAACGATAAAAATGTAAATTTAGCTTTTAAGAATATACATATTTATCATCATGAAAATGATTTTAATGATGTTTTTAGCGACTTAAAATTATGGAAAGATATGAAAATTAATATTCATACCTATAATGATGATAATAAAAATTTAAAATTTGAAGATTTTTTAAGTAAAGATAATACAATAGCAAGACCTATTATAGAACTACCAAAAAAACCAGATTTTTCAAATAAAATAGAAATTAATTACCCAAATATAGACAATATCATACAAGAAGAAGCCATCCTCAGTAAAGATGATTTATATGAAGATGTCATCAAAAATGAAATTCTAGCGGATCTTATCAATCAGCATTATAAAATATATATTGATGTTTTATTGGATATGTTAGCAGAAAAAGATTATAATCTAATGACAGAAGATGAAAAAGTAGATTTTGTGGCAAAATACTTCATCAAAGATACAGCAAATAATAAATCACAAGCCTTGAAGATAGTTCAAAGTTTAGATTTTATAATGGCTTATCAAAACAACGGATTAAATAATGCAAATAATGATAAATTTGAAGAAGGTGTAAAAGATTTTTATCAAAACAATATAAAATCAAATATAGACAAAACAATTGAGAAAAAAATAAGTATATTAGAAATTCTAAAAGGAGAGTTAAAAGATATAGTTTTAAATTCACAACAACTTCTAAAAGAATTGGAAAATATAAAATTACAACTTCAAATAGCAGAAAAATCTTATAATGACTATATAAAAAACAATTCTTCACTAGATCCTAATAAGCTAGCTCAATTACTTAAAAATATCAATATGCTAGAAAAACAACAAGAAACAATAGCTTCCAAATTAGGATTAGCAGAAATTAAAAATAAAATAGAATATCAACACAATAAAGGTAGTTTTTTAATAATGGGAGATTATCAATATGACTTATATAAACCTATTTTAGAAAGCATTGATCTAACACCTAGTATTCCTGTTGAACCTGATTTACCTTGGACTGATCTAACACCTAGTATTCCTAGCATTCCTACACTAGAAAACAATCAAGCAAAATCAAGTCTAAACAATAGTCAAAACTATCCTGCAATGATTAATGACAATATTGCTAATTTATTTTTATTTAATTCTTTAGGAGATGATTTAGTTAAAGATGAAATAATAATCAAAGAAATTGGGGAACTTGATATAGAAGCTCGTAAAAAAACTTGTATTGTAAGTGATGGGTTTAAAGCTATGAACCCTTGTGCTAATTAAAGAAAGTTAAATGCATAAGATTATTGTTTGCACCTTAATCTTAGCATGTGCTTTACGAGCTACAAATGACAATATAAAAATAATAGAATTATCCCCTGATAGAAATATACCACAAAACAAAGCTTTAAAAGAAAATTTAAAAACCGAACAAAATTATGAAAAATTTCAAGATGCTAGAGAAATCATAAATACACACCAAGAACATTATGAAAAAGAAATACTTACTCACTATAATTTTCACATCACAAACAAAGGAATTGATTTTGAAAATTTAGGAATTGAAGAAGAGGAATTACATAATCTCATATTAAATTATGAACAGAAAAAATTTAATATCCAAGATTTGCAAGATGTATCAAATATTGTTGCTTATTATTTCCAAGTTAATGGCTATCCTGCTGCAACAGTGTTTATTCCAAAACAAAATTTTGAAGATGGCAATATAGAACTAAACATTGCTTTAGGAGTATTTGGAAAACACATAATAGAAAACAAAACCTCGATCAAAGATCATTTCATAAAAGATAAATTAGATAAAAAACTTAAAGGTAGAATTATCTCCACTAAATTAATAGAAGATAGCGCATATAAAGTCAATGAAATGTATGGAGTACAAACCCTAGCAGGCTTACAAGCAGGAGAGAATGTAGGAGAAACTGATGTAGTTATAGAAGTAGTTCCTGATACTAAGGCTAATGTATTATTATATGCTGATAATTATGGTATTGAAAGTTCTGGTAAATATAGAATAGGCATCAGCATGGGATTTAATTCTATATTTAATATGGGAGATTATTATAATTTTTACTTACAATCAAGCAATGAAAAACAAATTAACTATGGGGCTAGTTATACTTTCTTTTTAGGAAATTTAAAAATTACTCCAAGTGTATCAAAAGGAAATTATTCCTTGGGAGAAGATTATGAAAATGCCGGATTTTATGGTACTTCTAGAAATTTCGGTATAGACTTTTCTTATCCTGTGTGGATTAATACCAATTCATCATTTTACTTTACTTCAAGTATTTATCATAAAATACTTAGTGATACAAGTGCTGGATTTTTAACTTTTAATAAGCATTCTAATGTAGGTAGTATGGGTTTAGAAGGTTTATTTAGAAATTTTCATAACACTTTTATTTATAGTACCAAAATCAACCTAGGCAAGGTCTATGACGATGGGGTTAATTTTTTAGGCACTAATTATAAAAATAATAGTAATGGCATGGGTTGGTTTAGAAAACTCAATGCTAGTTTGAATAATTATTATAGTATTAATGAATACATTACTCATACTTTAAATATAAACTATCAAAAGGTATTAGGGAATTTTGAATTAGATTCCTCTGAGAGTTCATCTTTAGGTGGAGCTTATGGGGTAAGAGCTTATGATAATGGAGAAGGTGATGGAGATAATACCATAGTAGCTAACTTTGGTATAAGAATAAATATACCAAATACTAATTTTTATTTTACTCCCTTTTATGATATAGGTTATGCTTGGTATGAAAAAGCTTCAGGGGATAGATTAGCAGATGAGCATTTTTTAGATGCAGTAGGCTTACAAATACTTTATAATAAAGCTAATGAGTATTATATAAAACTTGATGCAGCAAGAGCAGTTCATCAGTATAAATATGATGATGAACATAGAATGAAATTGTATTTAAGTGGAGGGGTGTATTTTTAACTACCACTTAGAAAATACACTCTAGTAGCTAAATCTTTAAAAGCTTTAGAGTGGATTAGACCTTGACAAGCTTTAGATTTTGAAGTGCTTGCAAATTCACTTTGACTAAAAGCATTTAAAGCCTCATCTAATTGAGTTTTTATGCTTTGATTTTTAGGATCTTTCAAAGCTTGATTTTTTAAATCTGCTATATTTTGGGCTTTGCTTTTTTGAGCATTATCTACCATAAGCGCTAAAAGCAAAACACTTTCTTTATCTACAAAAAGCACTTTAAAACACTGCTCATCATTTCCCACACTAAAATCAAGCTCTTTGGTGGAATTTTGCAAAGTTGATAAATCTTCATTTTTTATATTTGCTACATTGCTCATTAAAGCTATATTTGAAAGACTTTCATTTTTTAATATATAAGCACTTATATCATTAATAAAAATTTTTAAATTTCCCAAAGCTTGAACTACACTTGCCTCATCTTTACTTGTGCTAAATTTTGGCAGAGCAACCGCAGCTAAAACTCCAAGTATAATTACTACAAACACAAGCTCTATAATAGTAAAAGCTTTTTTCATAATATGCCTTGTAAGTTTTTTACCTTAGGCTTTATAAGATCATCTTCTATATTTACAAATTCTTTACGCTCATAAGCCTCACAAGCTGCCCTTGCTATCATCAAAGCATTATCCGAACAATACTCAAGCGGAGCTAGCAAAAGCTCACATTGATAACTTTGGCATAAATGCTCTATTTGACTTCTTAAGCTTAAATTTGCACTAGCTCCGCCTACTATACCAAAGCGTTTAAATTTATACTCTTTAAAAATTTTTTCTAACTTGTTTAAAATATGAGCTATGGCTGCTTTTTGAAATGCAAAGGCAATTTTACTTTTACGCTCCAAACTTAATTCTTCTTTTAAAATTTCCAAACGCACTTGGTTTTTAAGTCCTGAAAAACTATAAGCTAAATCTTTAGAATGAAGCAAGGGTATGCTAAATTCTAAATCATTTTCTTTTACATTTTTAGCTAAATTTTCTATGATAGCTCCGCCAGGATAGCCAAGATCCATCATTTTTGCTACTTTATCAAAGCTTTCTCCAAAGCTATCGTCGGTTGTTCTTGCTAATTCTGTGATTTTACCTTGCTCATTAATAAAAAGCACCATAGTATGCCCACCACTTACAAGCAATACACCCATATCAAAATTAGCTTTTTTATCTAAAAACATAGAATAAATATGCCCTTTTAGATGATTAATCGCAATGAGCGGTAAATTTAAACTAATAGCAAGCATTTTAGCCATAGCTACCCCACCTATCAAACTCACACTAAGGCCAGGTTCATTTGTAACTGCTATGGCGCAAAGTTTATCAAAGTATTTTTGGCATCTTTTTAAAATCTTAGGTAAAGCTTCACTATGTAATCTTGCGGCAAGCTCGGGCACCACCCCTCCATAAGCACTATGGGCATTTTCTTGAGAAATTTTTGTATGAAAGATACACTCAAAGCTATTTTTATTAATGATAGCAATAGAACTATCATCACAAGAACTTTCTATGGCAAGAATCAAATCTCTCATTGAAATTCCACTAAAATCATACCGATAAATTTATCTTTTTGTTCTGCTTTTTCTATGGCTTTTGCAGGTATATTTGCTTTTTTAATTTCTTTAAAATTAGTCTTTCTTTCTAAAACTTGATCGGCTAAATTTGCATTCTTTAGCTCATAAAATTCTACTCTGTAAATTTTTCTTTTTTTATCCAAAGAATAACGGCTTTGCATTTGGTTTTTGCTTATAACAATATCACTTTCATCAACACCTCTATCAAAACCTATAACATTAACTCTTACACCTGCTATAGAAGGTATTTTAAAATTATCTTTTACCATAATTTTTTGAGCAAAATTTGTTTGTATATTTTTTCCATCTACTATCACTTCAACACTATCTAGAGCATTTGAAAATTCAAAATATTCAGGATACAATCTTGTTTGCAAGCGATTGCCATAATTGATTGAATATGAGTTAGCATTGGAAATTACTGCAGTAATCTCATTACTTGCTTCATAATTTAAAGCTTGATTAATAGGAAAAGGTAAAAAATTTATAGCACTAGCAGGTTTATCAAGATAAAGTAAAATTTTATCATTAAAAAGTTTTACCTCTAAAGGCTTTTCAATAGCTCTATAAACTCCATTTGGAGTTAAATCGAAAGTTCTTTGAAATTCTATATTTGCCTTTTTTAGATAATACTCCACCGCCAAAAGATGATAATATACTCTTAAATGCGTTGGCAAATTTTTGCTCGCTTCATTAGCAAAGGCTGCTTTGTGATTTGACACCACAAAATAAGTTAAAGCCTTTAGCATATCTTTATCATTGCTTTCTTGGGTTTTGGTGTTTTTTAAATGATATTGATGTTCTTCTTTAACCAAAGCTTTATTGATATTTTCCACTGCTTCTTTAGCAATATTTTCCAAATCTGCATATTTAGTAGAATTTACCTCACTTTGATCAATAATACTAGTATTGCCCCAGCGATTTGGATTTTTATCTTTGCTTTCATATTGAGGTCTGTAAAATCCACTTCCATCGTGCAAATTTATAACCATATTTACCTCAGGTTCCAAAATAAGCTTTTTTATGCGCTCTATAGTGTGAAAATCAGGATCGTTTTCATCTATATGGGCAAATTTTCTATTTAAATCTCCAAAATTTCCTCTATTTCTAGCAATAATACTTTCAAAAGCTAAATTTGGTGCGACAATAATTTTACCTTTAGTGATATTATAATCACTCAAAAGCAAACTAGCAGCATGAAACCCACCTGGCTCATCTCCTTGTATACCTCCAAGGATTAAAACCGTATTATTATCATCTAAACTTTTTCCATTTTCTTTAACGCTAAACTCTAAAGCAAAAACCACATTTATAAAAATCAAAATACTTAAAAAATATCTCACTTCATTTCCTTATCTAAATAAAGCCTAACTTGCTTATCATACTCAAAAACATCTTCAATTTGGTTAATCTTTGGCACACCAAAATAATCCAATGCTTTAAAAATACCCTTGGCTATGTCTAAAAACTGCGCTTTTTGGGCTAAAAATTGATACACCATATATTCATTTGCACTATTTATAATCACACCCAAGTCAGGCTTTTTCAAAAGCTCATCTTTAAGTGAAAATATAGGATATTTTTTTAAACTAATTTTTTCAAATTTTAAACTTGGCATAGCTAACAAATCCAAATTTTCTATAAAGCTTTGTTCATGCTCATCTAAAATAGCTTGAGCTATAGACAAACGCATATTTGCATGAGAAAAATATGCACTCATACCACCATCTTTAAATTCACATAAAGCATGCACTAAAGACTTTCTTTCTATCAAAGCATCTATTTGTTTAATACCATAAAGATGATAAGCTTCGATAATTTCAAAAAGTTTATTACACATGCTAGCACTATCTATGGTGATCTTAGCTCCCATGCTCCAGTTAGGATGCTTAAGAGCTTCTTTTACACTGACATTTTTTAAATCTTTGATTTTATAATTATAAAAGGCCCCGCCACTTGCTGTGATAAAAAGTTTTTTAATATCTTTTCTTTTATCTATCAAGCACTTTAGTGCTGCATGTTCGCTATCTATGGCTTTAATCTTAGAAGTGTCAAAAAATTTCCCTGCTACTACTAAGCTTTCTTTGTTTGCCAAGGCTAAAATTTTACCAAGCTTTTGCACCATAAGACTTGAACTTAAGCCTGCAAAACCTACTATAGCATTTACCACTAAAGAACTTTTGCACTCAGCTATCATCGCTTTTAAACCCTCTTGACCACAAAAAATCCTATCATGATCAACTAAGGTTTTATCTTTTTCATCTTGTATACATACAAATTTAGGCTTAAAAAGAGCTATTTGCTCATTTAAAAGCTTGATATTTTTACCGCAAGATAAGGCTTCTATGTTTATGTTTTTCTCTTTAGCAATAAAAAGAGTATTAACTCCTATACTTCCCGTGCTTCCAAGTACGATCATACTAAAGTTGCCATTGCAAATGCTGCAATGATAACAGCATCAATTCTATCTAAAACTCCCCCATGCCCTGGGATTAAATTACCACTATCTTTAATACCTGCTTGTCTTTTAAAATAACTCTCAAGCAAATCCCCTATCACAGCAAAAATAGCTACGATTAAAGATATATAAATACTTTTTATCAAGCTAAATTCAAAAGAGCCTATGATGGTTCCTAAAATCCCCGCACAAACAATGCCACCTACAACACCTTCTAAGGTTTTATTTGGACTTGTTAGAGAAAAAGCTCTCTCGCCAATTAGTTTTCCTATAAAATACGCCCCACTATCGCAAGCAACGACAATCACTATAAGCCAAAATAATACAAACATACCCTCATAACTTAATACTTGATAAAGCATTAAAATAGGCAAAGTAGGATATATATAAGGCATAAGTTCATTTAAATTTTCACTTTTTTTATAAACTAAATATCCTAAAATCAAAATCAAAGCCAAGAGGCCTATAAAGAAAGGTTTATCTAAAAATGCTCCTATTGCAAAAACACACAAAGCCACAAAAACACTTGCATGTTTGCTTTTAAACATAGTTTTTGCTTCATTAAATGCCAAAAACAATAAAACACCAAAAATCGCAAAATTAATCAAAAAATTATCCACCAAAGCAACAACAGCTATCACAGCTATCATCACAATAGCACTAAGAATTCTTGTCTTTGAAAACATTTTTATCCTTTCTATATACTTAAATCAAGCAAATGAGAACTTTTTTTAACTACTTCTTGCCCCTCTTGTTCATCTTCATCTTCTTGCTCTTGTTCTTGATGATGTTTAGAATGCTTTTTTTCTTCCTCTTGCCTTTCTTTTACCTCATCGCTTACTTCATGAGTTTGATTAACTTTTTCAAGTTTTTCAACCGCCTTTTCTTTTGCTTGAAATTCACTCATATTTACCAAAGTTGCAAAAGAATCTTTTGCCAATTCATTACTAGCTTGTGCTGAATGTACTGGTGCATTTTGGTTAGCAAAATGAATACCACCTATGGGACTTATAGGCATACTTACTCCTTTAAAACGCTTAAAGTCTTATAATTTGTATAATTTACAAAAGCCTTTTCTTTTATTTTTACAAAATTCTTACTAGTATAATCGACCAAATAAACTCCAGAACTTAGCTTGGAAAATTCCACACAAAGCTTTGCTGCAAATTCTAGCACTAATTGACTTATTTTTAATTTATTTGAAGTAATGATCACATGTGCACTAGGATAATCTTTCACATGCAGCCAAATATCATCTTTTTTAGCTATTTTTAATAAATACTCATTAGCTTTTTCATTGCGTCCTACGCTGATTTTAAACTCATCAAAATAAAAGCTACTAACCCCTGCATTTAACTCTTCTTTTTTTGTTTTTTTTGTTTTTTTAGGCATTAAAACTTCTAATTCTCTCAAAGAAGTGCTTTTAGCAATTAAGTCTTTTAAATTTATTAAAAAATCAAGTTTTTCACTTAAAATTTCTCTTTCTATATTGATATTTTTAGCCTTTTGTTTTAGCTTTTTAGCCATTTTATAAAATTCATTCGCACTATTTTTAGGTGTATCTTCGAGCTTAAAAGCAAGCTCATTTGCATTAAAATCTTGCAAAATAAATTCTCTTTGATAATCTTTTAAAGAATTTAAATTAGCAAATAAAACATCTGCTTTTTGGCTTAATTCTTGAGCTTTTTTTAATAAATTACTTTCTTGCTCTAAATTTTCTATACTCTCTTTAAGAGTAAAGATTTTTTTATCTATATTTAAAAGTTTATTTTCTTTAATATCTTTTATGCGCTCTTGCTGTAACTTTTTAGCACTTTCTTTAAAATACACATTAAAATCATCAATCTTTACAAATTCTTCTTTTATCTCATAAGCTTTTAAAGCTTGGAGTTTTTCGCCTATTTTTACAACGCGGTAGCTTTTATCTATATGACGCAAAGCTTCTATAATAATATCATCAGCGTCTGTGATGATTACATTAGTGTTTTTTCCTGTAAATTCAAAATAAATCTTAGCCCCATAAGCTTTATAAGATTTTTCCGATAAAACTTCAAAAGATAAAATTCTATTATTTTCTAATACTTCTAAATTTAAAATCTTTGCGTTAGAGAAGTATTTTTTTAGCATAAAATCAAAAGGTGCATTATAGACTTTTGCTTGGAGTTTATCTTGGTAAATTCCACTTTTTCCACGCGTTAAGTCTAGTATAAAAGCTTGATGGTCTAAGCTAAGCTCTAAGATATTATCATCAAGGCGTTTGAGATAATTTAGTCTTTGAAATTGTTTAAAATAATCTTTTATTTGTATTAAATCTGTATATTTCATAAATGTATTATAAAATATTTTGATGAATTTATGAGGTTTTTATGAGTGAAAAAATTCCCTATCCTTGTGTGATTTTATGTGGTGGAAAATCTTCGCGTATGGGAGAAGATAAAAGCTTATTACAAGTAGATAATAAAAACTTAACTCTTTATCAATATGAAAAAATGTCAAGGATTTTTAATCAAGTTTTTATTAGCAGCAAAAAAGATAAATTTCATCAAAAAAACTTAGCACTTATTTTAGATGAGGATTTAAACAACTACTCTCCACTCATTGCCTTAAATTCCATACTTAAACATTTTAAAAATACCTATGTATTTATCCTTAGCGTGGATACTCCAAACATAAACAAAGAAAGTTTTTACAAGCTTTTTGATCATCTAAAATCACAAAATATACTCTTAGCAAGCACAAAAAAACACAAGCATTATTTATGTGGATTTTATCATAGTAGGAATTTTGAAAAAACTTTGCAATTTTTACAAGAAAACAATCACAAATTAGCCCTTTTTTGTGATACAATGAAAGCAGAATTTATAGAATTTGAAGATGATAATGAGTTTATAAATTTAAATTATTTTAAAGAATATAAAAAGTGGCTTCATGAAAAAGACAATTCTACCCATAGTATGTGCTTTTAGTGCTTTAGCAAATGAGGATTTATTCAATCAAGCCTTAGAATATGAAAATCAAGGTAAGTACAAAAAAGCTATGCAAATTTATAAAAGCTTAGCTTTAAAAGAAAAACAAAAAGAAGCAAGTTTAGAAAAGTCTTTTAATTTTGAGCAAAATACATCCAAAGAGAAAAAATTAGATGATATTAATCCAAAAAATGAAGCTTTAGCAAACTACCTTGGCACAGAAAAATCATACAATCCCTTTGGTATTAGCACGCATAATCTTAGCTATTTTATGCCTGTTTCTTATAGTTTTAGCAAGAGAGATTATAAAAGCACTGAAACTAAATTTCAAGTAAGCCTTAAAAAAACTCTTTTTGAAAATCTTTTGGGTTTAAATGAAAGTTATAACATAGGCTATACGCAAATTTCATGGTGGCAACTTTATAAACATTCTGCTCCTTTTAGAGAAACAAACTATTTACCTGAATTTTTTATCAACTTTCCTATAAGCGGATATGGTGCTTTTGAGAATTTAAAAGATATACGCATAGGCTTATTACATGAATCTAACGGGCAAAATGATCCAAAATCAAGATCATGGAATAGAATTTATCTAAGCAATGCATGGTTTTTTGGCGATTTTATGTTCATACCTAGAGTTTGGCTAAGAATTCCTGAAAAAAGTTCAGAAGATGATAATCCTGACATAGAAAAATATTTAGGTAATTTTGATATTAATCTTGCTTATACCCAAGATGATTATTTTATCAATATATTGTGGCGTAATAATTTAAATTTTGCTAATAACCGCGGTGCAGTAGAAATAAGTGGAGCTTATAAAATTTCTAACAATGGCTTATATATTTACACTCAGTATTTTAACGGATACGGCGAGAGTCTTATTGAGTATAATAAATCTTCAAGCAGACTTTCAAGTGGAATATTGTTAATGTATTAAAATGGAAAAATTTTGCTTTATTAAGTTTATCATTAATAATGAAAAGTCTTTTAAAAGATTGTGCGATTTGTTTAATTATATCAAAATCTTAAAAGATGAGAATTTACAAATAGAAGATTTATACACAGATAAAAGTATATATAATTTTTACAGCAAAAAAGAATTAGAATATTTCTCAAGCAAAGATTGTTGGGAGTTTGATGATATTTTTGACTGCATAGGAAATGGAGAATACTATTTTCACTCCATAGAAAAAATAGAGGAAAATATCGCCAAATTGTATTTTTACCCCATTTCTTTTCCTTATGGTGGAGTTGAACCTATAATCGAGTTTATAAAATCATTTCAAATGAAAATTCTTACAATTGATTGTGGTTATATGGAAGAATTTGAATATTAAAAGCCTTTTTAGACTTTTAATATTTTAAATTAAGAAAAATGCTATAACACTACCCAAGATAAGCAAAGAGCCATTAAAGCATAAAAAGGTTGGTATACAAGTATCTTTTATATGATCACCTTGCTTATCTGCATTAAGCCCTACACTCACTCCCAAAGTCGTTTCACTAGCAGGTGATCCTGCATCTCCCAAAGCTCCAGCAACACCGATAATAAAAATAATCGCAGCAGGTGAAAAACCAAGTTCTATACATATAGGACAAAATAAGGCAGCGATGATAGGAATAGTACCAAAAGAACTGCCTATACCTATAGTGATTAAAAGACCTATAGCTAGCATAATAAAAATAGCTAAAAAGTGACTTTGCTCCATAAAAGGCACGCTTGTTTTTACAAGCTCAGCTATACCTCCACTTTGTTTTAAAACCTCTCCATATCCTGAAGCAACAAGCATTACAAAAGCTATATAACCCATGATTTTAAGCCCATCATCAAAAACTAAATTAACTTTGTTATACTCTACTCCACCCAAAATTACCATCAAAACAAAACCTAAAAGCCCTGATAAAGGTAAATTGTGCGTTAAAATTTGCAAAATCAAAGTCAATCCAAGGCCAGCTAAAACTCCCCATTCTTTTTTACTCATTTTTAGATTTTCAAAATCCATTTTGGCAATTTGTTCTTCTTGATATTCTCTTGGCTTAGCATAAAATACAAATACAGCCAAAAACAGACCAACTAACATACAAATAGCCGCAAAAGCCATAGTTTGAGAAACTTCTCCTAGGCTAATTTGCACCCCATTTGAATTTAAATTATCCACAAGCAAAGTTTGAAAAATAAGTCCAAAACCTAAAGGCACAACCATATAAGGTGTGGTAAGTCCAAAAGTTAATGCACAAGCTATGGCTCTACGATCTATTTTTAATTTATTAAAAAGTTTCAACAAAGGTGGAATTAATAAAGGCACAAAAGCTACATGGATAGGGATTAAATTTTGCGAAAAACAAGCAATAAGTGCCAAAGAAAGTATAAGTAAGTATTTTTTATGTGAAATATAATGCGAAACTATTTTAATCAAATATGCTGTTAGATTAGTTTTTGATATAGCAGCGGCCACCGCTCCAAGCAAAATATAACTTAGTGCTGTTTGCAAATTCCCTTGCATACCATCAATTAAAACTTTCATAGAATCCATCATTGCTTGCGGAAGTTGGGTAAAAAAATCCACCAAACTTAAATGCTCCATATGCATAAATTTAGACCAAATACCTACAAAAAGCCCAGAAAGCAAAACACTAAGTAAAACATTAAACCTAAAAAAACACAAAAGCGTCATTAACAAAACGCCTATAAATACTGGATTAGTTAAAAGCATTACATTCCTTAAATCAAAATAATTGCACATTTTAAATAATTTTCTTTAAAATACTATTTAAGTTTAAAAAATTTAAGCAAAAATTGCAAAATAAAAGCATAAAATGATAGTTTTTACTTTAAAAAAGGATACAAATGAGAAGTGACGCAATCAAAAAAGGACACTTAAAAGCACCAAATCGCTCTTTACTTAGAGCATGTGGCTTAAATGATGAAGATTTTAATAAGCCTTTTATAGGTGTAGCAAATAGCTATATAGATATCATCCCGGGACATTTTTTCTTAAATGAATATGCAAAAATCATTAAAGATGAAATCCGAAAAAATGGCTGTATTCCTTTTGAATTTAACACCATAGGTGTTGATGATGGTATAGCTATGGGGCATGATGGTATGCTTTATTCTTTACCAAGTCGTGAAATCATCGCAAACTCTATTGAAACAGTGATGAATGCACACCAACTTGATGCACTAATTTGTATCCCAAATTGTGACAAAATTACTCCAGGTATGCTCATGGGGGCTTTAAGAGTTAATGTGCCGACTATTTTCGTTAGTGGTGGACCTATGAAAGCAGGAGTAAATAAACACGGAGAAAAAATCAGTCTAAGTTCTGTTTTTGAAGCAGTGGGAGCTTATGAGGCTAAAAAAATCGATGAAGACGATTTAAAAGATATAGAATGCAAAGCTTGTCCTAGCGGTGGATCTTGCTCGGGTATGTTTACTGCAAATTCTATGAATACTTTATGCGAGGCTATGGGTATAGCACTAGAAGGAAATGGAACTATTTTAGCACTTAGCAAAGAAAGAGAAGAGCTTTTAAGAAAGGCTGCGCGTAGAATTTGCGAGATTGCCTTAGATGAGCGTTTTAAAATTCGCAATATCATTACTAAAAAGTCCATTAATAATGCTTTAGTTGTTGATATGGCTATGGGTGGAAGCTCAAATACTATCTTACATATGCTTGCCATTGCTTATGAAGCAGGTGTAAATTTGGATATAAAAGAACTCAATCACATCAGTGCTAATGTGGCCCATATAGCCAAAATCGCTCCATCTTTAAATACTGTTTATATGGAAGATATACACAAAGCAGGTGGAGTAAGTGCGGTAATAGCTGAAATAGCTAAAAAACCAGGCCATATTTTAGAACTTGACACTCTAGATATTAGTGGAAAAACTTTAAAAGATCGCATTGAGAATGCTGATATTAAAGATGAAAACATTATAAAAAAAATAGACAATGCCTATTCAAATGTAGGTGGGCTTGCTATACTTTTTGGGAATTTAGCTGAGCAAGGCTGTGTGATAAAAACTGCAGGTATTATGGGCGAGCGTAAATTCAAAGGAAAAGCAGTTTGTTTTAACTCTCAAGAAGAAGCCATTAAAGGCATTATAAAAGGTAAAGTTAAAGAAGGCGATGTGTGCGTGATACGCTATGAAGGACCAAAAGGTGGACCTGGCATGCAAGAAATGCTTAGTCCGACTTCATTACTCACAGGCATGGGGCTTGGTGCTAAAGTTGCACTTATAACAGATGGTCGTTTTAGCGGAGCTACAAGAGGACTTAGCATAGGCCATATTTCTCCTGAGGCTGCAGAAGGTGGTCTTATAGCGCTTTTAAAAGATGGCGATGAGATAGAAATTGATGTAGATACTTACAGCATTAATGCAAATTTAGCCCAAGATGAAATTGCTAAACGCAAAGCAAATTTTAAAATGCCTTATAAGCAAATAAATTCAAGATGGCTTAAAATGTATCAAAAGCTTGTTAGTAATGCTAGCAAAGGCGGGGTTTTAGACTTAGAATAATTTTCTTAATTTCTTAAAGAAATTAAGAAATATCTTTTTAAATGTAAAACAAAATATGAAAAATTATGTTAAAGTGGCCGGGAGAAAGGGATTCGAACCCCTGGAGGTGTGACCCTCAACGGTTTTCAAGACCGCCGCTTTCGACCACTCAGCCATCTCCCGTAAAAAGAATAAAAATATCAAGTATTAACATCGCATTGGAGGCGACATCCGGATTCGAACCGGAGATCAAGGCTTTGCAGGCCCATGCCTTACCGCTTGGCTATGTCGCCTTGAGTTACCAAAAAGTGGTGCCCGAGGCCGGACTTGAACCGGCACGGAAGAAAAATTCCGAGGGATTTTAAGTCCCTTGTGTCTACCAATTCCACCACCCGGGCGGGTGATAATGGAGCGGGAAACGAGATTCGAACTCGCGACCCCAACCTTGGCAAGGTTGTGCTCTACCCCTGAGCTATTCCCGCATTAAAGTTGAAATTATACTTATTAAAACTTAAATGCACATAAAAAATATAAAAACTACATATGTTTTCAAAAAGATAAAAAATTTTTATTTTTTTCTAATTATTTTATAAGTAAAATACCCGGCCAAAAAATAACTAAAAAGGAACAAGTATGTTTAAATTTAACAGTTTATCTAATAAATTGACAACAATAGCCTGTTTTTTAATAGCTATTATACTAATAGTTGTTAATATGATTAGCTATTATCAATCTAAAGAAAGCACTAGTTATTATCTAGAAGAAATTCAGAAAAAAACTATGTTTGATGTTAATTCAGCATACAATATATATTCTGGAGCAAAAAGAGATGCCATTGCTTCTATTGTTAAATTTGTAGAAAAAAATCCAAGGGTTAATTCTGGCGAACTATTTGATATATTAGAAACAGTAAAAGAAGCAGCTGGCTTTAATGTAGTATATATTGGATTTAATGACGATGGAAAATTATATCAATCTAACAGAATTATTAGAAGTCCTGAAGAAACCGGATTTGATGCAAGAACAAGGTCATGGTATCAAGAGGCCAAAAGCGTGGGAAAACTTGTAGTATCAGATCCTTATAAAAGCATAGAAGATGACTCTATAACAGTTTCTTATACAGCTCCAATATATTCCAATGGAAAACTCTTGGCAGTAGTTGGAGGTGATTACAACCTGCATACTTTTGCAAAAGATGTATTAATAATGGGTCGC
>NZ_JAKMPZ010000008.1:0-92219 GCF_025771325.1 Campylobacter sp. RKI_CA19_01122
GAGTTTTAGTAGATTATAATATAATATTAGGATGATGTTAAATAAGTTAGATTTTTTCTTAAAAGATAATAATATATTTCTAAGTGGTTCTGCTGGAGTTGGTAAATCATTTTTAACTACAGAACTTGTTAAATTATATAGAAAACAAGGTAGAATTGTTGTTGTATTAGGTTCTACTGGATTAAGTGCATTTAATATAGGAGGAGTTACTTTACATAGTTTTTTTGCCTTTAAAAGATGTCAAAATTATGATGAATTGTATTATGAAGATCGAAAACAAAGAAATAAGTTAGAAAAATTAAAAAGAATTTTAAAACAATGTGATTTATTAATTATTGATGAAATTTCTATGATAAGTGCATCTTTGATGGAAATGATTTATTATAGATTAACAAGAAGTGACTTTAGTGGTAAAATTTTATTAGTCGGTGATTTTTTTCAACTTCCACCTGTAATAAACTACAAAGAGAATCAAAACACTTTATTTCAAAATACTCTATATGCTTTTTCTTCTCAAGCTTGGAATGATTTAAAATTTGTCAATTTAAAGCTTAGTATTACTAAAAGAACTTTAGATAAACAATTTTATGAATATTTATTTTTTCTTAGAATTGGCAAAGTAAATCAAGAAATACTAAGTTTTTTTAAAAAAATGTTAATTTATCCAAAAGATTTGCTTGAGTATATGGACGAATATACCCTATTGTGTGCTACAAATAAAAAAGCTAATTGTATAAATGCTAAAAAATTAAATCTTTTGCAAGGTAAAGAAAAAATATTTAAATCAAGAATGGAAAAATTAGATTATACTTTAGATGATAAAATTTATGAGCAGTGGATTAAAGGATTAAATTGTTTAGAGGAGTTAAAATTAAAAATAGGTTCTAAGATTATTTTTTGTGTAAATAATAAAGAGGAAAATTATTACAATGGAGAACAAGGAATTATTTTAGATTTTATAAAAGATAAAGAGCAAGAATATATTCTGATAGAGAAAAGTAATGGTGAAAGATTGAAATTAAAATCATATGAATATACCTTAGAAGAGTATGAGTTAGACAAAGATGAAAAACTAGAAGTTAAGATAAAAGCTAAATTTGTTCAATTTCCTATAAAACTAGCTTATGCTATAACAATCCATAAATCTCAAGGTATGAGTATAGATAAGCTTATATGTGATATTGATGGAATTTTTGAAAAAGGACAATTATATGTATGTTTATCAAGGGTCATTAATCCTTGTAGTTTAAAAATCATATATAATTATAAAATGCCTTTTGAGGATTATTTTTTAAGAATTTTAAAAACCGATAAAGAAGTGAAAAAATTTTATTTACAAGAAAAATTTATAGATTTAGAAGAAGATGAGGAGATAATATGAAATGGATTATAGCTTTGCTTTTAATGTTTTTTAATA
The DNA here is from genome assembly GCF_025771325.1 of Campylobacter sp. RKI_CA19_01122. Classification (NCBI taxonomy): domain Bacteria; kingdom Pseudomonadati; phylum Campylobacterota; class Epsilonproteobacteria; order Campylobacterales; family Campylobacteraceae; genus Campylobacter; species Campylobacter sp. RKI_CA19_01122. The sequence goes on from NZ_JAKMPZ010000008.1 coordinate 1,418, forward strand.
TCCATGCTAGTTCCTTGAGTATAGAAAATTTTAGAACTGATTTATATTCAAAGGTTGGAAATAATACTTTAAAAAAAATTGAAATGAATTTAGATTTTGAGGGAGAAAATTTAGATCAAAAGAAAATTATAGATGCTTTAAATACCATTGTATCTAGTTATTTTTATGAAGATTTATTTACAGAAGTTGGTAAAAATAATTTTAAAGAAACCTTGCTTAAATTTAGTAATAAAAAATATAAAACTCAAATTAAAAATATTTATATTTTAAAAATTAATTCGGTAGCTAAGTTTGACTTGGAAGAATTTAAGTGTTTTATAAATGATTTGGAAAAAAAAGATGACAATACAATAAAAACTATCAAACAAAAGGAAATTCAAGATAATTCCAAAGTTGCAAAAAATACGGATCAAAATAATACTCAATCAAAAGATATAAATACCGATCAAATAAACAACAATGATAAAGATGATAATAAAAGTTTTAATCAAGATACTAATACAAGTAAAGAGGCTATGGATATGATTTTAAAAACCATGGAAAAAACTCAAATGCAAATGTTAGCTCCAAGTAAAGAACAGCAAGATTTGTTTAATGAAATACCATTTTGATTATTGAATAATATCAAAATGGCTTGGGATTTTTGGTATAAAAATATTTTCGTTGATATTTTGATCAAATTTCTGATTATAAAAATAAATACTAACTAAGTTTCCCAACTCATCTTTATAAGAAATATTACTAAGATTATCATTTTTTAGTTTGATATTGTATGTGATATTTTCGTATTTTGCTTCATAATTTTCATGAGATATTAATTTTGCATTTTTAAAAATTTCTTGAAGATTTGGTAAATTTTGCAATTGAGTATAAATAGCTTGTTCTAACTCAGGCTCTATGATAATAACTTCTTTGTGATTGATATAAATTTGTTTTTTATTTGGTTTAGTATAGTTCCAAAAGGCTTTATTTTGAGTAATGATAAAATTTCCTTTATAATTTAGCGAAGAATTATTGCTTTGTACCTTTTGTTCAAAATTACTACTAAAATTTTTAAAATTTATATCAAAAGCAAAAATACTACAAACAAATAACATTAAAAATATAAAATATCTCATAATTATCCTTTAAAAATTTTGTAAATTATATAAAATTTATCCAAACAAAACTTTTTATATAGTTCTAATTAAATTCAAGGTATAATCTAGCATATATTTTTGTAATTAAAGGTAAAAAAATGTTTTCTAGTGTATTTAAAGCAATATTTGGCACAAAAAATGATCGAGAAGTAAAAAAATATTTAAAGAGGGTTGTGCAAATTAATGCTTTAGAATCAAAATACCAAAATTTAAGCGATGATGAATTAAAACAAGTATTTATAGAATTTAAAACACAAATTCAAAAAGAAGAACAAACTTTAGACCAAATACTGAATGATGTTTTTGCAATAGTTAGAGAAGTAGGAAAAAGAACTCTTAATATGCGCCATTTTGATGTGCAATTAATTGGTGGTATGGTTTTACATGATGGAAAAATTGCTGAAATGAAAACTGGGGAAGGTAAAACCTTGGTTGCAACTTTACCTGTTGTATTAAATGCTATGAGTGGTAAGGGTGTGCATGTGGTTACCGTAAATGATTATTTGGCTAAAAGAGATGCAGAGCAAATGAGTGCTATTTATAATTTTTTAGGTTTTAGTGTAGGTGTGATACTTTCAGAACAAAATAGTGATGAGGCACATAAAAAAGCTTATGAGTGTGATATAACTTATGGTACAAATAATGAATTTGGCTTTGATTATTTACGCGATAACATGAAATTTTCAAAGCTTGAAAAAGTACAAAGAGAGCATAATTTTGTTATAGTTGATGAAGTAGATAGTATTTTAATAGATGAAGCAAGAACTCCGCTTATTATAAGTGGGCCTACAAATAGAACTTTAGACGGCTATGTCAAAGCAAATGAAGTAGCAAAACAAATGCAAAAAGGCCAAGCAGCTACTACTCCTCAAGAATTGCCAAGTGGTGATTTTGTTGTCGATGAGAAAAATAGAACTATTATGATTACAGAGGCTGGAATTTCTAAGGCTGAAAAATTATTTGGAGTAGAAAATTTATATAGCTTAGATAATGCAATATTGGCCCATCAGCTTGACCAGGCTTTAAAAGCGCATAATTTATTTGAAAAAGATGTGCATTATGTATTAAGAGATAAAGAAGTTGTAATTGTTGATGAATTCACGGGAAGATTAAGCGAGGGAAGACGCTTTAGTGATGGTTTACACCAAGCATTAGAAGCTAAAGAAGGGGTAAAAATTCAGGAAGAAAGTCAAACTTTAGCAGATATTACTTTCCAAAATTATTTTAGAATGTATAAAAAGTTAGCAGGCATGACAGGTACTGCACAAACTGAGGCAACGGAATTTTCTCAAATTTATAATTTAGATGTAGTTTCTATACCTACAAATATACCAATTGCAAGAATAGATAAAGATGATTTGATTTATAAAACTCAAGAAGAAAAATTTAAAGCAGTTATTGAAGAGATAAAAAAAGCAAATGCAAAGGGTCAGCCAGTTTTAGTGGGAACTGCAAGTATTGAAAGAAGTGAAGTATTTCATAATATGCTTGTAAAAGAACGCATTCCTCATCATGTGCTTAATGCTAAAAATCACGAGCAAGAAGCTTTGATTATCCAAGATGCAGGTAAAAAAGGTGCAGTGACTATAGCTACTAATATGGCAGGTCGTGGGGTTGATATAAAAATAGATGATGAAATAAGAGCTTTAGGTGGGCTTTATATTATAGGAACTGAGCGTCATGAAAGCAGAAGAATAGACAATCAACTTCGTGGTCGTGCAGGGCGTCAAGGTGATCCTGGTGTAAGTAGATTTTACTTAAGTTTAGAGGATAATCTTTTGAGAATTTTTGGTGGTGATCGCATAAAAAATATCATGGAAAGATTAGGTATAGAAGAGGGCGAGCATATAGAAAGTCGTATTGTTACAAGAGCTGTTGAGAATGCGCAAAAAAAAGTTGAAAGCTTGCATTTTGAGAGCAGAAAACATTTGCTTGAATATGATGATGTGGCAAATGAACAAAGAAAGACTATTTATAATTATAGAAATGAATTGTTAGATGAAGAATTTGACTTGCAAGATAAAATTTTAAAAAATATTGCTGAGTATAGTAATCACTTAGTAAGTCAAATTTATCTAAATGCAGAACTTGAAGATGATGTTAAGCATTTTGAAAGTTTAAAACAAAAAGTAAGTTATGAGTGTAATCTTGAGCTTAGCGAAGCTGATTTTAAAGATTTAGGTGTAATTGAAGTAGAAAATAAATTAAGTGAAATTTTAGAAAAAGCTTACAAAGATAAAATGAGTATTATTGAAGATAAAGAAGCTAGAAGAATTGAAAGAATTTTATATCTTCAAATTTTAGATAATCTATGGAGAGAACATTTATACCAAATGGATATTTTAAAAACTGGTATAGGTTTAAGAAGTTATAATCAAAAAGATCCTTTAGTAGAATACAAAAAAGAAAGCTATAATCTTTTTATGGAGCTTGTTGAGCGTGTTAAATTTGATAGTTTGAAATTACTATTTAATGTAGTTTTTACTCAAAAAGAAGCACAAAATTTTGAAGAAAAAAGTCATGAACAAAATGAGCAGTTTTTAGCTAATACCACAGAAAGTGGTGTTGATGAAAATGGTGAAGCACAAGTTACCAAAGTGCCTAGAAATTCACCTTGTCCTTGCGGTAGTGGTAAAAAATATAAAGAATGCCATGGTAAAAGTGGTCCCAAAAAAGGTATTTTAGCTTAAGGTTTGAAATGAATTTGGTTATAGTCGAAGATGATATAAATATGAGAAAATCACTCGAAATTGCTTTGAGTGAGTATGAGGAATTTACTATAAAATCTTATAAATCAGCAACTGAAGCTTTAAAAAAACTAAATGATGATGTTGATTTGATTATTACAGATATTAATATGCCGGGTATGGATGGTATTGAATTTGTGCAAGCTTGTGAGAATAAATATGATTTTATTATTATTACAGGTAATGCAACGCTAAATCGTGCCATAGAAGCAGTAAGACTTGGAGTAAAAGATTTTCTAGTAAAACCATTTGATATTAATACTTTAGTAACTGCGATAAAACGCGCAAAAATAATTCAAGAAAAGACTTCTAAAAAAACAAACAAAAAGATTATCAAAAAAGAAGAAAATCAAGATTTTTATGGCACTTCTAAAGCTTTGGAAGATTGTTTAAAATTGGCTACTAAGGCTGCTAAGACAGATGCAAGTGTGCTTTTTTTTGGAGAAAGTGGGGTAGGTAAAGAAGTTTTTGCAAATTTTGTGCATAAAAATTCAAAAAGAGCACAAAAACCTTTTGTGGCTATTAATATGGCAGCAATTCCATCAAATTTGATAGAAAGTGAGCTTTTTGGTTTTGAAAAAGGTGCATTTACCGATGCTAATACTACTAAAATAGGGTTGTTTGAGCTTGCTAATGAAGGCACTTTGTTTTTAGATGAAATAGGTGAAATGCCTTATGAAATTCAAGCAAAATTATTAAGAGCCTTACAAGAAAAAGAAATTACAAGATTAGGAAGCACTAAAAGTATAAAGATTGATGTAAGAATTATTAGTGCAACTAATGCTCATATAGAAAAAAAGATTACAGATAATGAATTCAGACAAGATTTATATTATAGGCTTAATACTATTCCTATTAATATACCACCACTAAGAGAGCGTCAAGAAGAAATTTTGCAAATTGCACAAAAGGTATTACTTGATACATGTAAAGAATACGATTTTAATGAAAAAACTTTAAGTCAAGAAGCACAAGGTGCTCTATTAGCTTATGATTTTCCAGGTAATATTAGAGAATTGATTTCTATTATACAAAGAGCTTGTATTTTAAGTGAAAATGATGAGATTAGCGCTCAAGATTTATTTTTAGAAAGTAGAAAAAGTAAAGATATTAAAAATCTTGAAAAAGAATTGATTTTAGAAGCTTTAAAAAATTCGCAAGATATTGTAGAAGCAGCTAAGCTTATAGGGATGAGTGAAAAAATTTTTAGTGAAAAAATGAAAAAATACAATATTACTTAAAAAGGATGGATGATGAAAAAAATAGCCATTGTAGGTGCAACTGGAGCAGTCGGAGAAGAGCTTTTAAATGTTTTGGATGAGCTTGATTTCCCGGTTGAAAGTATTTTACCATTAGCAAGTGCAAAAAGCGCAGGTAGTGAAGTAGAATTTAGAGGAAAAAGTTATAAAGTAAAAGAATTAACTTCAAATGTTTTTAAAGAAAATCCTGTAGATATTGCTTTTTTTAGTGCCGGAGGAAACATAAGTGCTGAATATGCAAAATACGCAGTAGAGTGTGGTGCTGTAGTGATTGATAATACTAGTCATTTTAGAATGGATGAAAATGTTCCTTTAGTAGTTCCTGAATGCAATAGTGAAGATATTAAAGATTGGGAAAAAACAGGAATTATTGCTAATCCAAATTGCTCTACTATACAAATGGTGCATGTTTTAAAACCACTTGATGATGTATTTAATCTAAAAAGAGTAGATGTAAGTACTTATCAAGCAGCAAGTGGTGCAGGTAAAGAAGGTATGGAAGAATTAGTTCAAGGAATGCAAAGTTTTTTTGCTTTTAAATTAGATGAATTTGAGGCAAAAACTTTTCCATATACCTTAGCTTTAAATTTAATTCCTCAAATTGATGTTTTTAGTGAAAATGGCTACACTAAAGAAGAATTAAAAATGGTAAATGAAACGCAAAAAATATTGCATAAAAAACTTGAAATTTCAGCAACTTGCGTAAGAGTTCCTGTGCTTAGAAGTCATAGTGAAGCTATTACTATGCATTTTGAAAAAGATGTTGATGTTGTTAAGGTTAGAGAGATACTTTCTAAAGCACCAAGTGTTGTTGTGATTGATGATGTAGAAAATAAAAAATATCCTATGCCACTTTTTACAAGCGATACTAATGAAACTTATGTAGGAAGAATTAGACGTGATATTAATCATAAAAATATTTTACACTTATGGTGCGTGGCTGATCAAATTCGTGTAGGAGCTGCTACAAATGCAGTGCGTATTGCGCAAAAATGGTTAGAATTGGTTTAAAAAGGAGAAAAATGTTAGAAAGATTTTTTGAAAATTTATTAGTTAAAAGTCGTTTAGTCACTATTTTGCCTGTAATTTTTGGCCTTATAGGAGCTTTTGTTTTATTTTTTATTGCAAGTTATGATGTGATTAAAGTTTTAAAATATGTATTTGAGTATTTTATGTTGCCTAATTCTACGGTAGATTTGCATGAGGATATTGTTGGTTTGATTATAGGGGCTGTAGATTTATATTTAATGGCTTTAGTTTTATTTATATTTTCTTTTGGAATTTATGAACTTTTTATTAGTGAAATAGAAGAATTTAAACAAACTAAACAATCAAAAGTTTTAGAAGTGCACAGTTTAGATCAACTAAAAGATAAACTTGCAAAAGTTATTATTATGGTTTTAGTTGTAAATTTTTTCCAAAGAATTTTGCAAATGCAACTAAATACGGTTTTGGATATGACTTATCTTGCAGGTTCTATTTTAGCTCTTTGTATAGGACTTTATTTTTTACACAAAAGTGATCATTAAAATAAGGAATAAAAATGATTTTTATTGATGCATGTTTTAAAAAGTCAACCCCTTATACTCCAGTTTGGATGATGCGCCAAGCAGGAAGATATTTACCTGAATATATGCGGGTTAGAGCAAGTGCTGGAGATTTTTTATCACTTTGTAAAGATTATAAAAAAGCGAGTGAAGTTACCTTACAACCAGTAGATATTTTGGGTGTTGATGCAGCTATTATTTTTTCAGATATTTTGGTAGTACCTTTAGAAATGGGTATGGATTTAAAATTTGAAAAAGGCGAGGGCCCTATATTTTCAAATCCTATTAAAACAAAAGAAGAATTGGAAAGATTAGATGTTGAAAAAAGCATTAAAAATCTTTCTTATGTTTATGATGCACTAGCATTTACTAGAGAAAAACTTACACAAGATAAAGCTTTGATTGGTTTTTGTGGAAGTCCTTGGACTATTGCTACTTATATGATAGAGGGTGGTAGTAGTAAAAATTATGCAAAGTGTAAAAAATTAGTCTATCAAAATCCTGAATTTTTACATCAAATTTTATCTAAACTTACTTTTGTTTTAAAGTATTATATTCAAGAGCAAATTAGAGCAGGTGCTAATGCTATACAGGTATTTGATAGTTGGGCAAGTGCTTTAGAAAAAGAAATGTTTTTTGAGTTTTCTTTTAAATATATGCTTGAAATTGCTGATTTTATAAAGGAAAAATATCCGCATATTCCTGTGATTTTATTTCCTAAAGGGGTAAGTGGGTTCTTAGATGATATAAATGGAAATTTTGATGTCTTTGGAGTAGATTGGAGTACCCCTTTAGAGTTGGCTAAGGAAAAACTAGGCGCTAAATATACTTTGCAGGGTAATATGGAGCCTTGCAGACTCTATGATAAAAAAGCTATTGAACAAGGTGTGGATAAAATTTTAAATATTATGCAAGATAGTGCACATATTTTTAATCTCGGACATGGAATTTTACCTGATATTCCTGTTGATAATGCTAAATATTTTATCAAGCTAGTTCAAGAGAAATCTAAAAAGTGAGTAAAATAACTTTTGGGCCTATAAGTTCAAGAAGATTTGGACTTTCATTGGGAATTGATTTAAGTCCAAATCAAAAACAATGTAATTTTGACTGCGTTTATTGTGAATTACAAGCTGCAAAGCCTTTGGAAAAATCTTTAATTTATCCTAAAATAAAAAATATTATCGATGAAGTACAAAGTGTATTGAAAGGTAATGTGCAATTTGACTTTTTAACATTAACTGCAAATGGTGAGCCTACTTTATATCCTCATTTAAAAGAATTAGTTTATGAGTTAAATAAAATAAAACAAGATAAAAAACTCTTAATCCTAAGCAATGGTAGTGGAGTTTTAAATTCGGATATTTTTGATGCTTTAATGTATATTGATGTAGTTAAATTTAGTCTTGATAGTGCAATGGAAAAAACTTTTTATAGAGTTGATAGGGCTTTAAAGCAAATAAAACTTGAAACAATGATAGAACAAATGATCGCCTTTAGAGAGAAATTTTTGGGTGAGCTTGTTATGGAAGTTTTAATTGTCAAGGGATTGAATGATAACAAAGATGAGATGTTGGCTTTAAATGAGGCATTTGACAAGATAAGACCATCAAGAGTGGATTTTAGCACTATAGATAGACCGCCTGCGTATCCTGTTAAAGGTATATCTTTGGAAAAGTTGGAAGAATTAAGTATGTATATCACTAGTGTGCCTGTTGTGCTTGCTAAACATTATTACAAAGGTGAAAAAATTGATTTTAATATCCAAGAGCTCTTGAAGATGCTGCAGCTTAGAGCGCAAAGTGAATTTGATATAGAAAACAAATTTAGTCAGCATAGTAAAGATATATTAGAAAAATTAATTAAAGAACGAAAAGTTGTTGTAGAAAATTTAGCAGGAGTAAAATTTTACAAAAAAGCGTAATTTTTTATAAAAAATCTTGACAAAAAAGTTTTTTTCTTATATAATATCATTTCTTATTTATTGATGTTCCGGATTAGCTCAGCGGTAGAGTAGTCGGCTGTTAACCGATTGGTCGTAGGTTCGAATCCTACATCCGGAGCCACTTCATAAAGTTAACCTCATGTATATTTTATAATAATCTAATTTATAATTATATTTTTTGATAGTTAATTAGTATTTTCTTATTTTATGAAAATACTAATTTTTAATATCAAAAGTAAAAAATTTACTTTCAAAATTATTCCCTACTTTTTCATATTGAAACATAGCAGGTTCTAAATTTTGAACTTCATGATATAATAGTCCTAGTGCAAGTCTTGCTTCTAAGGTTTCTTCATTTTCTAATTTTGCAAGCTCTAGTAAAGCTATGGCTGAATTTGGATTATTAGAACCTATCGCTGCTACTGCGGCTAAAAATAAAGTTTGTGCATCTTTGATTTTATAATCATCTATTAAGATATTGTAAAGCGTATATGCTTCTTGATATTCTTTAGCAAAAATATCAACATAAGCTAGAGCAAAAATCAGCCCGATGGAATTTTTATTACTCATAGCAAGTCTTTTTTTTATGTCATTTCTAACATGATTTAATAAGCCTGTAATTTGCATAAGTGTCACATAGCTGTCTTTAACTATACCAGCTCCACCAAATAAAGAATTATAATCAAGCTTGGTTGTTAAAAAATACATTTGTGCTTGTTTGGCATACTCTTTAATATCAAGATTTGTGTTTTTAGAATTAAAATATAAAATATTGCTAATAATATCCTCACCGAGCAAATCTTTTAATTCTTTTATTTTTTGATTTCTTAAAATTTCAAGATTATTGCCATTAGCAGCTACTATAGCAAACATTAGTTCTAAAGGAGTATTTTTGCTATTTGAAAGGTTGTCTAAATAAGGAATCATAGCAGTAAAGTCACTTTTAACTAGATGTAGTAAATATTTATAGATATTATGATTTTGATCGATATTATTATCTGCTTGTAAATTTTCCAAAAGTTCATTAGCAAGTTTGGTATAATCTTTTTTTACTAAATCCATGCAATATATGGCAAAAATACCTGCAATATAATTTTTTGGATTTAAATGATAAGCAGTTGAAAAATGTTTATATGCATTATTATAATCTTGCAGTTGTGCATAAGTTAAAGCAAGATTGTAATGAATTACATCGTGAGCATGATAAATTTCACTTAAATTTTTAAATTCTTGATTTGCTTCTCTTAGATGAAAATTAAAAGCTAGATTGATAGCATGAGATAATTCCACATTAACGCCTGATAAAGCTTTGCTTTTAACAAGCAATTCATTTTCATACTCATACCCTTGTATGAAATTTCCCAAATCAGCTTTTGTGATGAGTTCCATGCTTTGTTTTATATCAAAAACGCGATAAGGTGAAAAATAAAAAAGTAAATCATAAATTTGTTGTTTTCCTGTGATTAAACTTTTGGCAAAATGTTGCTGCGCTATATCAATATTTGAAAAATTTCTTTTTAGTCTTGTTTTTATGTTATAGTATTTTGAGCCAATAGCTCTATCTTTTACATATAAAGTTTTTAAAATTTGTGCACCATTGTCAAATTGACCTGTTTTTAATTCTACTAAAGCTAGAGCCATTTTGCTTCTTATGGCTTGATTTTCTATTTTTGATGCTTTTTCAAGATATTCTTTAGCTTTTTTATATTCTCCCAGTTTTGCATATAATAAACCTAAGGGTAAGCTTGCTTCATAATCTTGTTGCTTTTGCAGAAGATTAATGGCGTTTTGATCAGATTTTAATAATGCGTAAATTTTTGCCCCAAGGTAATAAGACTCTCCTTGATAGCTGTTGATATTACTTGAACGCATGAACATTTGTAAAGCCTCTGGATAAAATCCTTGATAGTAATTAATTAATCCTAGATAATAATCATACAAAGAAGATTTAGAATCTTGTGGTAAATGTACTCTTGCTAAATCAAGATAATATTTAAATTTCTCTTTATCGCCCAGATTAAAATAACACACAGCTATATTAATAGCTGCTGCAACTTTGTGTTCTTCTAATTCTAAAGATTGTTTGAAATTCTCAACAGCACTAATATAATCTTTTTGTTTCATTTGAGCTACACCAAGATTATAACTTGATAAAGATTGATTGAAAATATTAATATTATTATAAAGCTCTAAAGCACTTTCTATATCACCTTTTTCATATAATAAATTTGCCTTTTGTACTACAAGATCTAAAGCAGATTGTTTCACCTTTGTGATGCTTGTACTAACATTATCTTCTAAAATTGGATTATTTGTGATTACTTTTTTATCTTCTTTAAAAACAAGAAGTAAAACTAAAATAATAAGTAAAATTAGAGCAAGAGCACCAAGTGTTGAAATCAAAATAAGAAATTTTTTATCAAAAAGCTTTTTCTTTTCTTCAGGTTGTAATGTTTGAGGTTCTTCCTCTACTCTTTGAAAAGTACTTTCTTCTTCCTCTAATTCAGGAGGTATTGTGCCAGGAGGGATAGTTTGTTCTTCCACTCCTGGATTTTCATCAATCTCTGAAAAAGCTTTTTCTTGATTATCTTGTTCTTTAGGTGTTACTTCTTCGGCCATGTTTTCTCTTAAAAGTATTTTCTTAATGCATCAGGAATTCTTATATTTCCATCTTTTTCTTGATAATTTTCCATAATAGCTACTAAGGTTCTACCAACAGCTAGCGAAGAACCATTAAGTGTGTGAACTAATTCATTTTTGCCCTTATCGTTTTTAAAGCGGATCTTTGCACGTCTTGCTTGAAAATCTTTACAATTTGACACAGAGCTAATTTCACGGTATTTGTTTTGCGATGGAAGCCATACTTCTAAGTCTACTGTTTTCGCAGCAGAAAAGCCCAAATCTCCCGTGCAAAGCATTAAATGCCTATGTGCTAGACCCAAAGAGCTTAGTAAATCACTGGCACAATTTAACATTTCTTCAAACATCAATTCACTTTGATCAGGCTTACATATACTAACAAGCTCTACTTTTTCAAATTGATGTTGCCTTATAATACCTCTTGTATCTCTACCCGCGCTTCCTGCTTCTTGTCTAAAACAAGCACTATAGCAGGTCATTTTTAAGGGTAGTTCTTCTTGAGTTAAAATTTCATTAGAATAAAGATTAGTTACAGGAATTTCAGAAGTTGAGATGAGATATAAATCATCATTTTCTACCTTATACATATCATCTTTAAATTTAGGAAGCTGTCCTGTGCCATACATGGTTGCGCTATTTACTAAAAATGGTACATTAACTAGCTCAAAACCTCTACTTCTATTAAAATCAATCATATAATTTACCAAGGCTCTACTTAGTAAAGCTCCTTCATTTTTAAGCACACAAAAACGACTTTGTGAGATTTTAACCCCTCTTGTAAAATCAAGCCAGTTTAATTTTTCTCCCAAATCATGATGTTCTTTGATTTCAAAATCAAAACTAGGAGGTGTTAGAACTTTTTTTAATTCTACATTTTCATCTTCATCTTCTCCAAAAGGCACGCAATCATCAGGGATATTTGGTATTGCTAGGGCAATTTGTTCTAGTTTTTCTTCTAGCGTGCTAACGATTTTTGACTGAGTATTGATTTTTTCTTTATTTTGGCTTAGTTGTACTTTTAAGCTTTCTTTATCTTGTGCTGTTGCAAGCTCTTTACTAAATTTATTTTGAAAAGCTTGAAATTCTTCTAAAAGTGCTTTTTCTTTTTTTAAATTTATAAATAAGTCGCTAAGTTCTTTGAGTAAATTTTCATTTACTTTTTTAGCTTTTAGTTTTTGCGCAATTTCATCAAAATTATTTTGCAAAAGTTTTAAATCTAACATTCTAACTCCTTTTATAGTCCTATTTTAGCATAAATTTTTTCCATTGTTTCTCGGGCTTGTTTTTTTGCTTTGCTTGCTCCAAATTCTAAAATCTCATCGATTTTAGAAGGATTAGCTAGTAATTTTTCATATTCTTCCTTAGCCGAGGCAAAATACTCACTAATGATTTCATTTAAATACATTTTAAAATGCCCATAACCTTCGCCACCTTTTTCATAACGGCTTTTTAAAGTTTCTTGTTTTGTTTTGTCTAAAAACAATTTTGCGATTTTAAATACATTACAATTTTGCCAATCTTTTGGATCTTCTAAAGCTGTACTATCTGTGATAATGGAAGAAATTTGTTTTTTAATAGCTTTTGGTGTATTAAAAATATCGATTGTGTTTTGATAAGACTTGCTCATTTTAGCTCCATCAGTACCAGGCACTACTGCAACTTCATCATTAACTTTAGCTTGAGGTAGGGTAAAAATTTCACCCCATTCATTATTTACTTTTAAGGCTATATCTCTTGCTATTTCAACATGCTGAATTTGATCTTTACCTACAGGAACTATTTGAGCATTAAAAAGTAAAATATCTGCAGCCATTAAAACAGGGTAAGAAAAAAGCCCATGGTTGGCATTTAAACCTTTGGCAATTTTATCTTTATAGCTATGTGCTCTTTCTAAAAGTCCCATTGGGGTAAATTGAGAAAGAATCCAATAAAGCTCCATCACTTCTTTTACATCACTTTGTAACCAAAATACGCTTTTTTGTGGATCAATTCCTAAACTTAAAAAAGCTGCCGCAGCTTTGAGTGAATTTTGTTTAAGTTTTTCTCCATTAAAATTTGAAGTCATAGCATGATAGTTTGCTATAAACATATACATTTGATTTTCTTCTTGCATATTTAGCATTTGTTTTATAGAGCCAAAATAATTTCCTATATGTAAATCCCCACTTGGCTGTAATCCTGTAATAATTCTCATTTTACCTCTTTTTTGATTTCTTTAATTATTTCTTGGATATTTTTGTTTTCAATGTTTATAATGATATTTGCTTTTTTTTCATATTTTTTAATTCTTTGATCAAATAGTATTTTAGCATTGTTTGTGTTTGAAAATAAGGGTCTTGTGGCCAATTCTTCTTTATTTAGTCTTTTCAAGAGATAATCAAAACTTGCTTTTAAGTAAACGATAGTACCAATATTTTTTATTTTTTTTTGTTCTATGAAGCCACCACCGCTTGCAATAGAACAATTTTGCACATAAGTTAAAAACGAAACAAGTTTTTTTTCTTCTTTGCGAAATTTTTTTTCTCCATATGTTTTAAAAAATTCACTAATTTCAAGATTAAATTTTTCTTTGATTAAAACATCTGTATCTAAAAAGAATTTATCATATTTTTTTGCATAAGCCCTTGCTATAGTTGTTTTACCACAGCCCATAAATCCTACAAAAAGGAGGTTAGTTTTCTTGCTCATCTTTGCTACCTTTTTTTCTTGAAGCTAAAATTAAAGGTACACCTTCAAAGTTAAATTGTTTTCTAATTTGATTTTGTAAATATCGTTTATAACTAAAATGTAAAGCTTTTGGTCTGTTCATAATTAGAGCTATTTTTGGAGGTGCTAAGTCGTATTGAACTGCATAATAAATTTTCACTAATTTGCCATAATCATGTGGTAGTGGGTGGGCTCTTGTGGCTTCTTCTACCAAAGCATTTAATTTTGCTGTTGGAATTTTTTGGGTGAAATTTGCAAAAACTTCTAAAATTTTATCCAAAAGCACATGTATTCTTTTTCCACTTAAAGCTGATACGCTTACAACAGGTGCATAAGCTAGGAATTTAAAACGATCTAGTTTTAATTCTTTTAAAGTTTTATCAAAATCAAGTTCGCTTTTATCCCATTTATTAAGTACGATAATCACACCTAAACAATGTTTAGCAGCAAGCCCTGCGATACGCTCATCAAGTTCGTTAAAACCTTCAGCTGCGTCAAGTACTAAAAGTGCAATTTGAGCATTGGCTAGGGCATATTCAGTTCTATTAAGTGCATAACGCTCTAAACCCTGTATTTTCCCGCGTTTTCTAATACCCGCAGTATCTACAAATTCGATGATTTTATCTTTATGCATAATGCTTTCATTAACAGGATCAATTGTAGTGCCTGCTATATCGCTTACCACGCTACGTTCTTCTTTTACTAAAGCATTTAAAAGACTTGATTTTCCTACATTAACCCTGCCGATAATTCCCACTTTAATATGATTTTCATTAATAGTTTTTAGCTTAAAATCTCCGCTATTTTCATCAAAATTTTCTAAATAACTTTCAAAGTCTTCTTCTTCATCTGCATTTAAATAACTTTCATCTAAAAACTTACTAGCCCACATACAAAGCTCATCAATGCCTATATTATGTGTTACAGAGATATTAAAAACTTCTTTTACTCCAAAATTAGAAAATTCCCAAGATCTTTCCTCGTCTTTTTTGTTATCGACTTTATTGATTACTAAAGCTATGGGTTTGTTGAGTTTTTTCATTTCATAAAAAAAAGCTTTATCTTCATCATCAGGTAAAAATTTTCCATCCACCATATAAAAGATAATATCACTATTTTTAGCAGCTTTAAGCGAATTTGCTTTGACATTTTTAAAAAGCTCATTACTCTCATCAAGCCCGCCGCTATCTATCAATAAAGCTTTTTTGCCATCAATTTCTACTTCTATTTTATTAGTATCTCTTGTAGTTCCACTTATGTCACTAGTTATTGCAATGCGCTTTCTTGCAAGTCTATTAAAAAGACTTGATTTGCCAACATTTGGTTTTCCTATTAAAATAATACTTTGCATTAATACTCATTTTTTAAATTTTTATTTGTGATTATATAAAAATTGCCTTAAAATTAAGCAAAAAAGACTAAAATAACAGGAATTTTATATGGAATTTATATGTTAAGAATAGTTAAAAAGAATTTAGGTATATATTTTATGATTATTGCTTCTATAGAATTTGCATTTGTAGGTGCTTGTGCAAAAATTCTTAGTGAAGAATTATCATCGATTGAAATTATGTTTTTTAGAAATATTATAGGCACAGCTTTTATGCTTTATGCGCTTTCAAAATTAAATTTTCATAAAAGTGGCGGACATCTTGGACTGCTTATTTTTAGAGGTATTATAGGAACGATTGCTTTATATCTTTTCTTTTATAATGTTTCTAATATTTCATTAGGTGGGGCTTTTGCTTTTCAAAAAACAGCACCTATTTTTATAGCTTTGATTGCTTTTTTATTTTTTAAAGAAAGTTTAGGATTAAAAGCTTGTTTTGGGATTTTGATTGCTTTTATAGGAGTATTATTAATCTGTCAGCCTTTTGCAGATAGCACTACGCATTCAGGTTTTGATTTAAAAAATAGTATTTTAGGAATTTTAAGCGGTTTTTGTGCAGCCTTGGCGCTAACTAGCGTAAGAGAGCTTAGAAAATCATACCCAGCGCCATTTATAGCTTTATCTTTTGTTTTAATTGGTACTTTGATGCCTTTAATGTCTATGATTGTAGGTTCTTTTTATGAAATAAAAGAGCTTGATTTTTTAATTGCTCCTTTTGTTATGCCTAGTCTTAAAGCTTGGATTTTTATTGTTTTGATGGGAATTTTTGGAGCAATGTATCAAATTCATGTTACTAAAGCTTATGGGGTAGCAAAAAAGGCAGGAGTTGTTGCAGGAGTTAGCTATATAGATGTAGTTTTTACTTTATTTTTGGGCATATTATTAGGAGATGAATTTCCTAGCTTAATGGTTTTTATAGGAATTTTTAGCATTATTTTAGGAGGAATTATTTTGGTTAGTAAGCAAACAAAAGGAAAGAAAAATGGAAAATAAAACAGATTTAATTTATGGTTTAGAAGATAGACCACCTTTTGCTAAGGCATTTTTTGCTGCATTAGTGCATTTAATGGCTATGTTTGTGGCTGTGATTACACCTGCTTTGTTAATTTGCAAAGGTCTTGGGATAGATGATACTAATACGGCTAGAATTATTTGTATGTCGCTTTTTGCTTCAGGTGTTGCTTCGCTTTTACAGATTAAAACTTGGGGTCCTATAGGGAGTGGACTTTTATCTATTCAAGGGACCAGTTTTAATTTTGTTGCACCTATTATTTTAGGTGGGCTTGTTTTAAAAAATAATGGTTTATCGCAAGAAGCAATGCTTGGAGCCATTTTTGGCACTTTAATGCTTTGTTCTACTACTGAAATGATTATTTCTCAAATTTTACCTTTTATTAGAAGAGTGATTTCGCCTTTGGTTTCAGGTATAGTTGTGATGATTATAGGTCTTAGTTTGATTAATGTTGGTCTTGTGAGTGCAGGAGGTGGATTTGCGGCTAAGGCAAGTGGTGAGTTTGGTTCTTTGCAAAATTTATTATTAGCCGGAGTTGTGATTTTAAGTATTATTGTTTTAAATCGTTTTAATAATGCCTATATAAGAATTTCTTCTTTATTTATAGCTATGATAATAGGGCTTTTAGTGGCTATGACTTTTGAAAATTTTAGTTTTAATTTTAATGAAAATTTACCTTTAGTGTTTTTACCCGATCCTTTGCATTATGGTTTGAGTATTGATTATAATCTTATTTTACCTTTGATTTTAGTTTTTATGGTAACTTCTTTAGAAACTATCGGCGATATTAGTGCTACTAGTGAAGTTTCAAATCAGCCAGTTAAAGGCGAACTTTATGCAAAAAGATTAAAAGGCGGGGTTTTGGCTAATGGTTTTAATTCCTTTGTTTCAGCCTTTTTTAATACTTTTCCAAATTCATGTTTTGGGCAAAATAATGGCGTTATAGCTTTAACAGGTGTTGCAAGTCGATATGTTGGATTTATTGTAGCTTTTATGTTGATGATTTTGGGTTTGTTTCCTATTGTGGCTGATATTACTTTGCAAATTCCAGAACCTATTTTAGGAGGAGCAACTTTAGTAATGTTTGGTACTATAGCTGCAACGGGAGTTAGGATTATTTCTAAGGAAAATTTAAATCGTCGTTCTATTATCATCATAGCTATGAGTTTGGGTATAGGGCTTGGAGTTTCTAATAATCCTGATATTTTAGAATTTATGCCAATGTGGTTTAAAACTTTATTTTCTTCAGGGATTGCAGCAGGTGGGATTACGGCTATTATTTTAAATTGCATTTTTCCGCTTGAAGAAAATGAAAAAAATAAAGTAAAATAATAAAAAATAAGGAAAAATAATGAAAAAAATGATACTAATAACAGGTCCTTGTGTAATAGAAAATGAAGAACTTGTTTTTAAAGTTGCACAAGAGCTTGAATGCTTTTTAAAAGATGGTAGAATTGATTTTTATTTTAAATCAAGTTTTGATAAAGCAAATAGAACTAGTATTAATAGTTTTAGAGGGCCAGGTCTTGAAAAAGGCTTGGAAATTTTGCAAAAAGTGAAAGATAAATTTGGCATGCAAATTCTTACTGATATTCATGAGAGTTCTCAAGCGAGTGTTGCGGCTGAGGTTGTAGATGTTTTACAAATTCCTGCCTTTTTATGCAGGCAAACTGATTTATTAGTAGCTGCTGCTAAAACAAAAGCCAAGGTAAATGTAAAAAAAGGGCAATTTTTAAATCCTGAAGATATTAAATACAGTGTAGCTAAAATTTTACAAACTAGAGGCATTGATGAAGAAGGTTTTGAAATAGCCAAAGAAAATGGAGTTTTTGTAGCTGAGAGAGGTTCGAGTTTTGGTTATGGAAATTTGGTCGTAGATATGAGAAGTTTGGTTATCATGAGAAAATATGCTCCAGTTATTTTTGATGCTACTCATAGTGTGCAAATGCCAGGAGCAAACGGTGGAAGTAGTGGAGGCAAAAGTGAATTTGTAGAGCCATTAGCAAGAGCTGCTGCTAGTGTAGGTGTAGATGGATTTTTCTTTGAAACGCACATTGATCCTTGCAAAGCTTTATGTGATGGACCAAATATGCTTGATCTTTCAAGACTTAAAAACTGCGTAAATACGCTTTTAAAAATTCAAGAAATCATTTAGAAAAGGAAAATTATGAAGATAATAGAGGGAAATTTAAGTTTAAAAGGTGATGAGAAAATTGCGATTATCAATGCAAGATTTAATCATATCATCACAGATCGTTTAGTTGAAGGTGCTAAAGATGCTTTTTTAAGGCATGGGGGCAAGGAAGAAAACTTAAGTCTTATCTTAGTGCCAGGTGCTTTTGAAATTCCTTTTGCATTAAAACAAGCTTGTGAGAGTAAAAAATTTGATGGAATTTGTTGTGTTGGAGCAGTAATTCGTGGAAGTACACCACATTTTGATTATGTAGCAGCTGAAACTACTAAAGGTATAGCAAGTGTAGGGCTTGGAGCTAATGTGCCTGTGAGTTTTGGAGTTTTAACAACTGATACCTTAGAGCAAGCCATAGAAAGAGCAGGTAGTAAAGCAGGTAATAAGGGTTTTGAAGCTATGCTTACTGTAGTTGAAATGCTTAATTTAATCCAAAAAATTAAGGCTTAAAATGGCTACTAGACACCAAGTAAGACAAAGTATAGTTTCTTTGCTTTATGCAGCACAGTTAAATCAAGAAAATAAAGATTTTATCAATGAATTTTTGGATGAGAAAAAAATTCGCAATGACCAAAGAAAATTCACTCTAGATTTATATAATGGTATCAATGAGCAACTTACTTTGCTTGATGAGAAAATCAATGAGTGTTTGAAAGAGCACAAATTAGATGGAGTAGCTAGTATAGAAAAGGCCATTTTGCGTTTGGGTACTTATGAGATTTTATTTACTTCTACACAAAAAGCGATTATCATTAATGAGGCTATAGAGCTTGCAAAAGAAATGGCAGGAGATAATGCTCCTAAATTTATCAACGGGGTGTTGGATAAAATTAACAAGGAAAAGCAATGAAACTTTGTGTGGCTTTTGATGTGTCAAGTTATGATGAGTGTATTAGTTTGGCTAAAGAATTAAAAGGTTTAGATCTTTGGGTTAAAATAGGGCTTAGATCATATTTAAGAGATGGAGCAAAGCTTTTAGAGGCGATTAAAAAAGTGGATGATTTTAAAATCTTTTTAGATTTAAAGCTTTATGATATACCAAATACCATGGCAGATGCTTGCGAAGAGCTTGCTAAACTTGATGTGGATATGTTTAATATCCACGCAAGTGCAGGTAAAAGTGCTATGTGTATGATTATGGAGCGTTTAAGTGTTTTGAGTAAAAGACCTTTGGTGCTTGCTGTATCTGCTTTAACTAGTTTTGATGAGCAAGAATTTTTTAGTATATATAGACAAAATATCAAACAAGCCGTTAAGGAATTTTCTAAAATTAGCTATGAAAGCGGTCTTGATGGTATGGTTTGTTCGGTATATGAGAGCTTATTGATTAAAGAAAATACAAATACAAATTTTATTACACTAACTCCTGGAATTCGTCCTTTTAAAGAAAATTTAGATGATCAAAAAAGAGTAGCTGATATACAGTGTGCTAAGGATAATCTGTCAGATTTTATCGTGGTTGGAAGACCTATTTATAAGGCAAAAGAACCTAGAATGGTTTGTGAGAATATATTAGAGCATTTAAAATAAGCCTAGAGGCTTATTTTAAATAAATTTTCATTTTCTTATTTTCTAAAATAATTCCATCATCATCACTAATAATTTGAAATTCTCCATTAAAATATCTTAAGAAGTCGTTTTCAAATTTCATAGATTCTTGATCGCAAAGCATTTTTGTCGAAGCAAGATTATCTTCTATTTTGATACTACTTCCTTGATCTTTATAGTTTCCAAAAAATCTATTACATCCTGATACACCAAAAACTCTTTTATCTTTATTATCAAAACTAATGCTTGCTTTAGTATTTTGAGGAAGTTCATGATTTTTTCCATTAGCTTCATAAGAACTTATAGTAAATTCTTTATTTTGTAAATCATCAACACTTAAATTTGCCACAGAACACCCACTAAAAATAGCTAAGCTCGCTATACTTAATGTGATTATTTTTTTCATTTTTATACTCCTTTGATTTATACATGAAAATGTTTTAATTCATCCTCTAAATTTTGACAAACTATATTTAACTCATGAGCAACATCTAATAAAATTTTTGAAATTTCTTCATTTTTATCACTTAATTTTACCGTTTCTTGCATTTTATCAAGCAAAGATTGCAAAGTTTCTTGTGTGCTTGAAATTTTTTGCATGCAAGCATTTGCTAAATCTCTTGCATTTTCATTGCAAACTTTTACTTCATTGGTTCCTTCTACAAGTTCTTTTGCATCTTGATTTAAAGAGTTAATTTCGTTAGCATTGTGTTTTAACTCTTTAGAAACTTCATTGATACTATCTACCAATTGTTTGGTTACGATGGCAATATTTTTTAAAAATTCTTCTGAATTTTGAGCAAGATTTCTTACATCTTCAGCAATAACTGAAAAGCCACGACCAAATTCTCCAGCACGCGCAGCTTCAATACCTGCATTTAAAGATAATAGATTGGTTTTATCAGCAATTTCTCCCATCATGTCAGAAGCTTTTTTAATCTCTTCTGCTTGTTTTTCCATAACTTCTACTTTTTGAGACAATATATCTTCATTTTCAGCTACAACTTTTACCTTATCTACTACTTGATTTAATGAGTCAAGCATAGTGTTTAAAACTTCAAAAGATTTTGTATTGGCTTTATTTGCGTTATTTGAAAGTTCAGCAAGATCTTGTAATTCTGTATGAATTTGCTCACTTAAATGATAAGATTCATCAGTTTTTGTATGACCTTCTTTAGTTCTATTTGCTAGATCAAGTGCATTAGCATTTAAAAGTTTAGATTGTTTATCTACCATTTGAGAATTTTCATTAGTAGAAATCACTGTATTTTGAATTTTTTCAATAAATTGGTTGATGTAGGTGCAAGCTTTACCTATTTCATCGGTGCTTTTTATATTAATTCTTGCGCGTAAATCTCCATCGCCGCTAGCTAGTTCTTTGGCATGTTTTAAAAGATCTAAAACAGGATTACCTACAACTATTTTTAAAATATAAAGTACAGCAAAAACGGTAAAAAGTAAAGCAACACTAAAGATTATAATATAGGTTCTAGCTGAACTTGCCAAATCATCATCTACATGTTTTAAATCATTGTACATATCCATAACACCCAAAACATCACCTTCTTTAGCATTAGCATGACAAGCAAGACAACCTTTATTGGCGATAAGTGGGCGTATAAGTCTTAGATAATGTCCTTGTTCGTTATTGATTTCAACGGCTTTAATTTCTGGCTTGTTAAATTGCTCGTTGATAATACTCTCATCACTTTTTGTAAAATGTTGTATTTCAAAGAGCTCAACTGTGCTTTTTGAAGGATAAATTTTAATATCTTTTATACCTTCTATTTCACCAGCATCTTTTATAGCTTGTTCTATAATAGCAGGATCGCCCAAATTCATTGCCATTCTTAATGTTTGAAAAACAGAAGTACTTAAAGTATCTAAATGTGCACGGCTGATTCTATCTGTAGTTTGTTGAGAATCTTTTTGTAAGATAATCTGCATGATAATAAAACTAATTAGCAATGTAGAAATCATTGCTAAAGATATTTTTGCACCTATGCTTTTAAACATTTAAAACTCCTTTTATTAGTGTAAAAAGTGTCTTATGCCGCTAAAGTATAATGCGATACCATACTCATTAGCAGCTTGGATGATATCCTCATCTCTTATGCTTCCACCCGGTTCAATGATGGCTTTTACTCCTATTTTGCTAGCCTCATCTATACTATCTCTAAATGGAAAGAAAGCTTCGCTTGCTAAAACACAACCATTTAGATCAAGCCCCATTTCCTTGGCTTTATTAATAGCTGCTTTAGCTGCATCGATACGACTTGTCATACCCATACCAATGGCTACCATAGCTCCATTTTTTACATAAACTACATTGTTTGATTTAGTAAATGCAGCAATTTTCATAGCTATTTCAAGATCTTTTAATTCTTGTTCATTAGCTTTTCTTTCGCTTTTTAAAATCGCATTTTTTAATTCATCTTCTTTAACTTCATCACTATCTTGATATACAAAACCACCATCTATGTGCTTAAAATCATATTTATCATAAGCTCTAGTTAAAAATGGCGCTTTTTGTGTAAAGATTTTAATACGCTTTTTATCTTTAAAAACTTCCAAAGCATCATCGTCTACATTTGCTGCAATAATAACTTCTATATAAATTTCATTGATTTTTTGCGCTAATTCTTTATCTAAAGTTCCATTGATAGCAACAACCCCACCATAAGCACTTAAGGTATCGCATTTAAGAGCATGGATATAGCTTTGGAGTAAGTTTTCTTTTATGGCAAATCCGCAAGCATTTGCATGTTTTACAATGGCTACTGCCGGAGCTTTATCAAAAGCACTTGCTAAATTTAAAGCCGCGTTAATATCGGTTAGATTGTTAAAACTTGCTTCACCTTTTAAGGTTGTAAAATTGTGTGTGAAAAAGTCATCAAATTCATATAAAGCACCTTTTTGATGAGGGTTTTCTCCATATCTTGTGTCAAACACTTTTTGACCTACGATAAATTTACTTGCACCAAAGCCACCATTAAAACGCTCATTCATATAATTTGCTATGTAAGCATCATAATTTGCTGTATGCTCATAAGCTTTGATCATCAATGCTCTTCTAAAATCAAGATCTAAGGTATTATCTTTTAAAGCTTGTATGATTTTATCATAGTCTAAAATATCACAAACGACAATGACATTTTTAAAGTTTTTTGCACCACTGCGTATCATAGCAGGACCACCAATGTCGATATTTTCTACAATCTCATCAAAATCTTGGGTTAAAATTGTAGTTTTTTTGAAAGGATATAAATTCACACAAAGTAAGTCTATACTTTCGATGTTGTAATCTTTGGCTTGTTTTCGATGATCTTCATTTTCTCTTTTGTATAAAATTCCACCATGAATTTTTGGGTGTAATGTTTTAACACGCCCTTCAAACATTTCAGGGCTTTGAGTAAATTCACTAACTTCTTGTACTTGTAAATTATTTTCTTTTAAAAGCTTATAAGTACCTCCGGTGGATAAAAGCTCATAACCTAATTTAGTAAGTTCGCTAGCAAATTCTACAACACCTTCTTTATCGCTCACACTAATTAGTGCTTTCATTAATTTTTCCTTTCTATATATTGTTTTAAAAATTCATATGATTCATTAATTTCTTGAAATTTTTTAACACCTTCTTTGATTTTTTCTTCATCGCTATTGTTTGCGTTTAAAATATCAGGGTGGTATTTTTTGGCAAGTTCTCTATAACGTTTTTTAAGCTCTTGCAAGTTTGCATTTTCATTTAAGCCTAAAATTTCACAAGCCTTTTGTAAATTCATACCTGTATTTTGTGTTTGCATAGAGTTTAAAAGTTTTTCAAGTATATTTACATCAAGTTCAAAAGCTCTAATGATAGCTCTTAAGACATCTTTTTTGGTATTGTTAAGTTCTCCATCAATCAAAGCCATTGCTACTAAGACATTTAAAATATTAATTCTTTCTTGTTGTGGTAAAGGCACTTCTTTGATAAACTCTTTGGCTATATCAAAAGTATCATTTAAAGTGTTTTTATGTTCATTAAAACATTGTTTTAAAAAATCTCTTTCTTTTTTATCTTTAGCATTATAATCAAGAATTTGTGAGATCATGTTTGCTTCATTCTCGCTAACTCTACCATCACTTTTTGCTATTTTTGCTAAAAGCGCTATAACATAATAGTTTAATCTCCTTTTAAAGCCATCAATCCTTTCTTCATGATAGCCTTGTTTAAAGCCTTGAGAGAAGCTTTTAGCTCCTTTTTTGAAAGAGCCTAAAAGATCATCTTTACCCCAAGTTTTATAATACCAATAAAATGCAAGAATTGCTAATACTAATAAAACAAAAAGCATTTCTATCCTAAATATTCTTTAAATTTATCAAAATAAATTTTTTGTAGTTTTACTAAAGATATCTTAATATCATCTAAAACGAAATCTTTTTCATTTAAAATTCCAAGTTTTGCAAAATTAATTTTCATTTTGTTTGCAAATTCAATAAAATTTTCTTCATTTTTAACACCAATTACAACTCTAGTTGGACTTTCTTCAAAAATAAAACTTCTGTTTTTAAAATTTGTTTTTACATTTACACCCAAATTCGCCTTTGCGCTCATTTTGGCTAAAGTCATAGCAAGACCACCTATGCCTATGCTATTAGCACAATCAAGTAACTTTGCTTCGTTTGCTTTTAGTAAGAAATCCCATAGTTTTAATTCTGCTTTAAAATCTATATCTTCAAGCTCTCCTGCGACTTTTTGATCTAGTACTTTAGCAATCAAAGATCCACCAAAACTACCTTTACTTTCTCCTATTAAATAAATAGCTTGCGTTTCTTTACTAAAGTATGATTTTAAAACATTTTCTGCTTTTTCGTGAATACCAACGCAAGCTATGGTTGGACTTGGAAAAATACTTACTCCATCGGTTTCATTATATAAAGAAACATTTCCGCTTACCACAGGGGTATTGAGTTCTTTACAAGCTAGTTTAATACCTTCACAGCCTTGAGCAAATTGCCACATTACTTCAGGGTTTTGTGGGTTGCCATAGTTTAAACAATCACTAATTGCCAAAGGTCTAGCTCCCGAGCATGCTATTTTTCTTCCTGCACTTGCAACGGCTGCTGCTGCACCGATTTTTGGATTTACATAGTTTAATCTTGAGTTGCACTCAATGGCCATAGAAAGCAAGCAATTATTTTCTTTAATTCTAATACTATTTGCTCCTAAAGCCCCATCGCTTTTTAAGGTGTTAGTTTGTACGCTTGAGTCAAACTGCTCATAAATATAAGCTTTATTACTGATATTTTCATTTGCAAGAAGTTTTTCAAAGGCTTCTTGAGTGGGAATGCTAAGTTTAAATTGATAGCTTTTTATTTCATCTAAGTATTTTGGCTTAGCCACAGGTCTATCAAGTATAGGTGCTTTTTCGCTTAGTGGTTCAATAGGGATTAGACCAACTAATTCATCATGCCAAAATAATTCCATTTTGCCAGTATCTGTAACTTCGCCTATAATAGCTGCATCAAGCCCCCACTTATTAAAAATCTCAATAACTTTTTCTTCATAGCCTTTTTTAGCACAAATTAGCATTCTTTCTTGAGATTCACTTAGCATTAACTCATAAGGAGTCATACCTTCTTCTCTCATAGGAGTTTTATCAAGGTAAAGTTTCATCCCGCTACCACTGCGTCCTGCCATTTCAAAAGAGCTTGAAGTAAGTCCTGCTGCACCCATATCTTGAATTCCAACTATATAATCAGTTTTGAAAAGTTCCAAACAAGCTTCCATTAATAATTTTTCAGCAAATGGATCACCAATTTGAACAGTTGGTCTTAAGCTTTTGCTAGATTCATTAAAACTATCGCTTGCCATTACAGCTCCACCAAGTCCATCACGACCAGTTTTTGAGCCTACATAAATTACAGGATTTCCTATACCTTCAGCCTTTGCATAAAAAATATCTTCGATTTTGCAAGTTCCAAGTGCAAAAGCATTAACTAAGATATTTCCATTAAAGCACTCATCAAAAGCGCATTCTCCACCTATAGTAGGAACACCCATACAATTACCATAGTGTGAAATTCCACTTACTACACCCTTAACTAAATATTTTTGATGTTTGCCTATTTTTTCATCGTGGATATTACCAAATTTTAAAGAATTCATACCTGCAACAACTCTAGCACCCATGGTAAAAACATCGCGTAAAATTCCACCCACACCAGTAGCTGCACCTGCAAATGGCTCTATAAAACTTGGGTGATTATGACTTTCTACTTTAAATACAGCAGCCATTCCTTTGCCTATATCTATTACTCCAGCATTTTCACCAGGACCTTGGATTACCCAAGGAGCTTTAGTTGGAAAGCCATTAAGGTATTTTTTACTTGATTTATATGAGCAATGTTCACTCCACATTGCAGAAATCACTCCAAGTTCTAATAAATTAGGTTCTCTACCTAGTATATTTAAAATTTCTTGATATTCCTCATCGCTAATTTTGTGTTGTTTTATAACTTCTTTATCCATAATTATCTCCTTTTTATTTTCCTAAACAAAAATTACTAAACATTGCATCTAAAATTTCATCTCTTTCAAAATTTTTGGTAAATTGAGCTATTTCTCCTATGGCTAAATTTAATTCAAAAGCAAAAAGTTCTAAAGAACTTTCCTTTAATAAATCTCTTGCACGCAAAATAGCTTCACTAGCATTTTTACAAGCATTGAGTATTAAGGTATTGCTAATTAGCATTCCATCGCCATCTAAAGTATTTAAGTATTCATTTAAACTTTCCTTAATGGCTTGAGTGTTTTTTTGGGCGCAAATGCGTATACAAGAAGTGCCAATTTCATGTTTAAATTTGGTAGCCAAATCGCTTTTATTTAAAACATAAATAATTTTTTTATCACAATCTTTTAAAGCTTGTAAAATATGTTTATCTTCTTCTTCAAATTCTTTAGATCCGTCAAAAACAGCTATAATGATATCTGCTTCTTTAATGCTTTCATAACTTAAGTTGACTCCGATTTTTTCTATCTCATCATCTGCGTTTCTTATACCTGCTGTGTCGATGATTTTAATTAAATGTGAGCCTATTTTTAAACTTTCCTCGATACGATCTCTTGTGGTGCCTGCAATATTAGATACAATAGCTCTATCAAATGCTAAAAGCGAATTTAACAATGAACTTTTTCCGGCATTTGGCTTGCCGATAATAGCAACTTTAAAGCCATTTATAAGACCTTTTTTACTTAAGGAAATATCTACTATATCGCTTAAAAGTTTTGAATTTTTTTCACACATAGCAATGATTTGATCAAGTAGATCTTGCGGTAAATCATCATCTGCATAGTCAATGCTAGTTTCTACAAAAGCAAGAGTTTGAACAAGGTCTATTCGAATGGTGTTTAAAAATTTACTTAAATCACCTTTAATATTTTTTGCTATGATATTTGCAGCACTTGTTGATTTTGACATGATAGCATCTTGTATGCTTAAAGCTTTTAAAAGATCCATTTTGCCATTTAAGCAAGCTCTTTTGCTAAATTCTCCAGGATTGGCAAGGCGCGCGCCTGCTAAAACAAGCTCATCGAGTAAAATTTCACTCAAAGAAAAACCGCCATGAAGTTGAAATTCCACAATATCTTCTCCTGTAAAAGAGTAGGGTGCTTTAAAATAAATTACTAAGGCCTCGTCTAAAAAGTCACTATTGTTTTTATAAAGTTTGCATAAGTGCGCATAGCGTGGTGTGAGTTCTTTTTTGTGGGTAATTTTTAATGCAAGTTCTAAAGCTTTTTTTCCACTTACTCTAATGATGCTTATAGAGCCCACTCCGTGAGCTGTAGCAATAGCAGTTATCGTGTCATTCATTCATTTTTCTTCAAAAAATCATTCACAACGATATATCTTTGATCGTCATTTTGTTTGATAGCTACATACTTATCAGGAAAGCGTTCTCTTAATTTTTCTAAAGCAAGTTTTAGCCAAATTCCATCTAGTGGTTTTGTTTGAACTCTTCCAGTGTTCTCTACTTTTTCTATGAGAATTTTTAAATAACTATCAATAGCTTGGGTTTGGTTTTCCAAAAATTGCGCTATTTCTAGTCTTGGTTGAATTTTATATTTAGCATTAAGCCAATTATAAAGTAAATATGAAAAAGCTTTATATCTGTGAGCTTCTTTGCCTATAAGTAAGGCTGCATCTTCTCCATCAAGTTTAATTAAAACACAGGTTTCATCCCAAACACTAACTTGCACAACTTTAATATCAAAATCAAAAGTTGCTAGTAAATTTTCTAGTGAAATTTTTATCTCATCTATATAAGAAACAATGTTTTTTTCTTCTGAAGACTCCTTATGGAAAGAATCAAAAATAGCATCATTTTTTACTTTATAATGTTCTTTAGGTTGAGCAATATTTTCAATTGGTTTTTGAAAATTTTCTTTATATTCTTTTTTATATTCATTTTTTTCAAAATTTTTTTGAGAATATTTGTTAAATTTCTCATTTTGATTTTTTTTAGGTTTTTCATTATGGACTTTTTGAGTTTTTTTATGTCCTTTAATACAGATTATCGCATTTTTTTTAAAAAGGCCAAAAAATCCTGCTTTAGCATGTTGAATAACTTCGTATTCTAAGTCAATCACAGAGCACTCAAGTTGTTTTGAGGCTTCTATGAGTGCAGTTTGTAAGTCTTTAGCTTCTATGTTCATGTTTAGCTATTTCCTCTTTTTTGTGGTTTTTGAAAAGCTTATTAACAATTACTTGTTGAATAAGTGAGCATATATTATTTACACACCAATACAAAGTTAAACCTGCTGGGAATGTTAAGAAAAAGAAAGTGAAAATTAATGGTAAGAATTTCATAATCTTTTCTTGCATAGGATCTTGTATAGCCATTGGTGTAATAAGTTGCTGGATAAACATAGTTAGACCCATAAATATAGGTAAAATAAACCATGGATCCATCACAGATAAATCTGTAATCCAAAAAGCCCAAGGTGCAGCTTTAAGTTCTATGGCATTTAGTAAAACTCTATAAATTGCAAAGAAAATTGGAATTTGAATGAGTATAGGTAAACATCCGCTCATTGGGTTTGCACCATGTTTTTTATAAAGTTCCATCATATGTAAATTCATTTTTTGTGGATCACCTTTGTAGCGTTCTCTAATTTCTTTCATTTTTGGTGCTAAATCTTTGAGTTTATTCATAGAAATCATTGATTTGTAAGTAAGTGGGAAAAGAATAATACGCACAATTAAAGTCATCACTACGATAGCCCAACCCCAATTACCCAAATAACCATGTAAGAAATTTAAAAATTCAAACATAGGTTTAGCTATAAAAGTAAACCAACCATATTCTACCACATCATCTAAATCTGCATGAATGCTTCTTAAAATTTCATGCTCTTTTGAACCTATATATCCGGTTGCTTTAAAATTGTTAGTTGCACTTGCAAAAACGATAGAATTTTCGTGATTATCTTTAGTAACTACTGCATTTAAAGGTTTTTCAAAATTATAAAAGAAAGCACTATAATAGCGATCTGAAGCTGCCATAAGGGTTACATTAGAAAAACTTTCATCATTTTCTACATCACCATCTTCTAACATTGTTATTTTATCATCTTTATCTAAGATTAAAACTCCATGTACTGTATAACTATCAACTGCTATATTTGGACGATAACCTGGAGTGATAAAATAAGCTGTATCTTTGCTTAGATTTACTTCTAAATTATAATTTCCATATTTGTGAAAAGTGATTTTTTTAGTTATTATTAGATCATTTAAATTTTGAGTAAGAATTAATGTTGTATTTTCATCATTTACATTGATAGTTTTTTGACTAGCTGTATATACTGTATTGAATGCCTCTTGATTTATCTTTGTATCACTAAATCTTATTTCTAGTGGCAAAGGTGATAAAGAAGTATCTACTAGATTAATGCTTTTACCATTTTCATCTTTATATTTTTCATCGCTTAGATAAAATTTAGCTATTCTACCTAAAGAGTCAATATGTGCTTCAAAATGCTCACTTTTAACAACTGCTATTTCTTCTTTTTGATTAACACTAAGTTCTGTCTTTGGAGCTTGTGTATTTGTATTTGCGGTTGTAGTTTGTGGAGCTGAATTGTTTTGTTCTATATGAGTGATATTTTGCTCATTTTGTGGTGCTTTTGGGATAAAAAAATAATCATAAACTACAAAAAATAAAAATGATAATACAACGGCAATTAATATGCGTTTTTGCTGGGATAAATTTTCTGACACGGATTGTCCTTTGGAAATATAATCTTAATTAAAAAAAATTGATTATCATTGCAAGGGATATAAAAATAATTGAGTTGTTTTAAAGCATTAAAACTAGGTTTAAAACATACACCTGAGTTTAGAGTATTCTTGCGTATTTTAGGATAATCAATACCACCTTTAAAAAACGGATTGCATTTTAAAATTCTTAAAAAAACTGCACCAAATGCTTTAAAAATATTATTTTTTTTAAATTGCCATAAGGCATATTCAGAACAACTTGGATAATACCTGCAGCATTGTGGCTTAAAAGGGCTGATAAAGAGCTGGTAAAATCTAATAAGTTTTAAACAAGCTATTTTATACATCCTATTTTTTTCAAACCCCATTTCAAGTTTTTTTCTAATTTTAAAAAAGGAATTTCAGTAATACTTGTCTTAGCTACAAGTATGTATTTCCCGTTTTCGACTTGATTTTTAACCTGAAAAAAAGCTGATCTTAAGAGCCTTTTGGCTCTATTTCTAACGACAGCTTTTCCAACTTTTTTACTAGCAACAACAGCAAATTTTTTTTCTTTACTTAAAGTATAAAAGATGATTACACCTTCACAGTGCCACTTTTTACCTTCTTTATAAATTGTTGCAAACTCTCCTAAGTCGTTAATACTTAGAAAATCTTTTATACCGCTAATCTTTTTCTACCTTTAGCGCGTCTAGCATTGATCACCTTACGACCATTTTTGCTTTTCATACGCACGCGGAAGCCATGAGTTCTTTTTTTAGGAGTTTTGTGTGGTTGATATGTTCTTTTCATATTCTTTCCTTAACTTAAAATAAAAAACAAAATAATAAGCGTGTATTTTATCAAAATCTTACTTAAATCTGCTTTTAATTAAGAGTTATTTTAAAAGTTTTTGCTAAATTTTTGTTTTATTTTTATGTATTTTAAGGAAAAATCATGAGTTTTGAAATTTGTGAGAGTAAAAAAGAAGATTTAGAAAAAATTTTAGAATTAATTAAAGAGCTTGCTATCCATGAAAATATGCTTGAAGATGTAAAATGCACAACTAAAGAACTTGAAGAATCTTTTTTTGAAAATAAATATGCCAAGGCTTTAAGTCTAAAAGTTGATGGTAAAATCATAGGTTATGCAATGTATTATTTTACTTTTTCGTCTTTTTGGGGTTTAGGTGGGTTATATCTAGAAGATATTTATATACAGGCAAAACATAGAAAAAAAGGCTATGCAAAAGCTGTTTTTAAATATTTAGCACAAATTTGTAAAGAAAAAAATCTTAAAAGATTAGAATGGGTATGTTTGAACGATAATGATTTAGGGATTGAGTTTTATACTAAATTAAATGCAAAGCATATGAATGAGTGGAGAACTTATCGTTTAGAGGGTGAAAATTTAGAAGCATTGATGTAATGAATAAGCGTAATTTGTATTATTTAAAAGCTTTTGGTTATGAATATTTTAACGAGCAAAAACAAATTAGGTATTTTAATTTAAGTTTTAAAGAATTAAACGAAAGGGTAAAAACCTGCAATCTTTGTCATTTTTCTAGACTAAGAAAGCATAGTTTAATGGAAAAAGAAGCCAAAAATGCTAAAATTTTGATTTACCAAGCTTTTGTTGATAAAGAAGAAAATGAGAGTGGAAAGTTTTTTGCTTCTAAAAATAAGCAAGAGTTTTTAAGATTATGCAAGGAGCTTTTAAATTTAAAAGATGATGAGATATATTTTTCTTATATGTTTAAATGTTTTAGTAATTTTAAAATAGACGATCAAGCATTAAAATTATGCTTGCCGTATTTTTATAATGAGCTTGATTTTATAAAAGCAAAGATTATTTTATGTCTTGGTCAAGAAGCTTTTGCAAGTTTGGGTTTTGAGAATTTTCAAAAATATAAAGGACAATGTATGTATTATAATAATGCCTTACTTTTGCCAAGTTATGATTTGAATTTTTTGAGTAAAAATCCTAGCTTTTATGCTGAATTTATAGAAGATATTAAAAAAATAAAAGGTTATTTATGAGAAAAAGTTTAGTTTGTTTGATGATGAGTTTTGTTTTAACTTTAAATGTCTTTGCGAAAGAGCAAAAACCATCACCTATAGAACCTAGTGAGTCTTTTTATCCTAATTTAGAATTTCAAAATTGTGATAATGATTGTTTATTTACTTTGTTAGAAACAGGACTTTATTTTAATTTTTTATCAAGATTTAATAATGATAATGCAAATGAGCTTTTAGTCAATATCTATACCAAACTTTTAAATTCTATTATAGATTTTGAAAAAAGAATTCAAAAAAATGCTAGCATAAAACTAGCTATTATTATACCTGAGCAAACGATTAAAAGTTATTCTAATACTATTATAAATTCAAGCATAGCGTATTTATTAAGACAAAGAGCGCAAATAAAAGTAAAGGTGTTTTTAATAGGCACAGAAGATGAGAGCAAGATAACTAAAGCTTTTAAACAAGCTCAAGATGAGAAATTTAATTATATTATCGCAGGTTTTACAGATAAAGGTGTGAAAAATTTATTAAAAGAAAGCCTTGATTCTAATGTAAAAGTTTTTATTCCTACTGCACATAAAAGAAATTTTGATACGCAAAATGAAAATGTGTATTTTGGAAGTATAGACTATCAAAAACAAATCCAAAAACTTTTGGAATATTCCAATGGTAAAAATATTATTTTTTCAGATGGAACAGCCTTAGCTAATCGCTTAGATGAGAATGTTTTAAACGCAGGTAATGGTAGTGAGAAAATTTATACTATTAATAGTTCTAAATTTGATTTTAGAAGTATTTTAAATCAAAATAGAAGTTTTCAAGATTCTAGTATTATTTTAAATACTTCTTTGATTAAAACAGCACTCATAAGCTCACAAATAAGAACTTATGATATAGAGCCTTTTGTGTTATTATCAACTCAGATTAATTATAATCCTATTTTGCTAAGTTTAACGCAAATTAATGATAGAAAAAAACTTTTGCTAGCAAATTCCATTTCTAATGAGGATCAAACTCTAAGCTATCTTAATGAGCTTTTTTCGCAAAATATTAATTACAACTGGATAGCTTATGCAACTAGCGTGGGCCTTGATTATTTTTATACGCAGTTTTTAGATAAAGATTCTCAAAGAATTTTTGATGAGGGTTTAAATGATAATCAATTTGACTATAA
Organism: Campylobacter sp. RKI_CA19_01122; assembly: GCF_025771325.1. Lineage (NCBI taxonomy): Bacteria > Pseudomonadati > Campylobacterota > Epsilonproteobacteria > Campylobacterales > Campylobacteraceae > Campylobacter > Campylobacter sp. RKI_CA19_01122. Next base: position 34,978 of record NZ_JAKMPZ010000008.1, read on the forward strand.
GGTTAAAATCATTCGCTCGCAAGGCTTAGGTTTTACTCCTTTGCAAGATCAGTAAAAACCTTAGTTATAGTCTCATCTATAGGGGCTACTTTTTCATTTTTTAAAAAAGCTAGGGTAAATTCAGCTTCAAAAAGCTTGGTATTTTCTTTATAAATCTCTTGTTTTATACAAACTGAGGCTTTTTTAAGCTTTGTGATAAATGTTTTTACTTCTATAAGATCTCCAAGTTTAGCGGGTTTTAAAAAGTTACAATTTGCTTTAGTAAGTAGGAAATGTCCTGTATTTTTATCAAAAATTTTTGCATTTTTTTGAAAAAATATCTCACTTCTTGCTCTTTCGCAAAATTTTAAGTAGTTGCTATGGTATACCACTCCACCTGCATCGGTATCTTCATAATAAATTCGTATTTGCATTTTAGACCTTTTATTTTATTATATATTGATTGGAAAATATCGCTTGCAATCAACTTTTTTATTGATAAATTTGTTGAAATTCTACTTAAAATGTCATAAGAAAAGCATAAAACATTCTTGATTTTATATCTTATGTTAAAATTGTATTTTATATCATCAAAAAAAGGAAAATCATGCAAGTTTTGCAAAAAATGTTTAAATTGCTAGCTATTATGGCTTTTGTTTTTAGTGTGAGTGCAAATGCACTTAGTGAGGGTAAAGAGTATATTACTTTAAAAACACCTATCCCAAATGCACAAAATTCTCTAATAGAGGTATTTTCTTATCGTTGTATTCATTGCTATAATCATCATCAATTTCACACTCTAGCAAAAGTTAAACAAGCTTTACCAAATTTAAAATATGATCTTTTCTCGGTAAGTTCTATGCTCGAGTATGGTGGTGCTTTAAATGAGATGTTTGCTTTAGCTTCTTTTAAAGAAAAAGTTTTAGGTTTAGATGTTACTAGTGAAAAAAGTCTTACTTATAAGCTTGCTGATGTGTATTTTGTAAGTCATTTTGAAAAAAAATTAAATTTAAATAATCTTGATTTATTTTATAAAATAGGTTTAAATGCTATTGGTGCTAGTAAAGAAGAATTGCAAAAATTTTTACAAACTAAAGAAGCCAAAGAGCTTTTAGTTGCTTATGATGTAGCTAATGAAATTTCAAGAAATTATGGCACGCCTGCTTTTGTAGTAAATGGCAAATATCAAATCAATCCTGAGTATATCACTTCTTTAGAAGAACTAATCCGTATAGTTAAAGAACTTTCTACCAAGTAATGCTTTTTTAAGCATTGCTTTTTGTAATTTTTGTGATAAAGTATTATTATTTTTTATTTTTTTAATAATTATATTTTCATTTTGAAATTTTTTCTTATTGTTTAATTAATATTTAAGTTATATTAATATAACTTTAGCATGTTTATAATAAATTGCAAATATTTATTATATATAAAATACAAATAGGAGAAATAAAATGAAATTCAACTTAAATAATTTGTCAAAAGCAATGGCGGCAGCTGCTTTTGTTCTTGGTGTGAGTGCAAATGCACTTAGTGAGGGTAAAGAGTATGTGGTTTTAAAAACACCTATCCCAAATGCTCAAAATTCTTTAATAGAAGTATTTTCTTATCGTTGCACACATTGTTATGATCATCATAAGTTTAATACCATGTCAAAAGTCAAAGAAAAATTACCACAATTAACTTATAAATTTTATCCTGTTAGCTCTATGGGTGATTATGGTAAGCAAGCTAATGAAATTTTTGCTTTTGCTGCTTTTAAAGATGAGCAAAATAAAGTAAGTCAAAGCGATAAAAATAGTTTAACTCATAAAGCTTCTGAAGCATATTTTAATGCTTATTTTAAGAAAAAACAAAGATGGGGAAATGGAGCCAATCCTGAAGCGTTTTATGAAGTAGGATTAAAAGCAATTTCAGCAAGCAAAGAAGATTTAGATAACTTTTTAAAAACTCCTGAAGCTAGTGAAATTTTAAAATCTTATGAATATGCTAATGATATCTCTAAAAACTATGGTACGCCTGCATTTGTAGTAAATGGTAAATACCAAATCATACCACAAGCTATCACGTCTCCACAAGCTTTAATAGAAATAACAGAAGAATTAAGCAAGATGTGATTTGAGGTATTTTATGAGTTCTTGTCCTATTAGTAAAATCACTACTTGGCAAAATACAAGAGTTCCTTGGTTGATAATGGTTATAGCTATGGTAGGCTTAACTTTTATAGCACACTTTTTGTTTCAAGAATACCTTTATATGGAGCCTTGTGAGCAGTGTGTTTATATAAGATTTGCTATGTTAACTATGGCTTTTGGTGGTATTTTAGCCTTGATAGATCCTAAAAATGATTATTTGAAAATTTTTGCATATACTTTTGTATTTTGGGGTATATGGCTTGGTATAGAGTATTGTATTACTCTTAATCATATCCACGAGATAGTACATTCAGAAAATCCTTTTGCTGGTGTTGATGGGTGTAGAGAAATTCCTATATATCCTTTTAATTTACCATTGCATGAATGGGCACCAGGATGGTTTTTACCAACAGGTGAATGTGGTATGGATACACCTATAGTACCTGAAGATGTTTATGGTAGTTTAAATGCTTTTCAGAAATTTTTTGTTGGAAATCCTCCAAATTTTGAAGATGGGTTGTATAGTAATGGTTGGTATTTGATTCCTAGTATGGAATTTATGAATATGGCGATTTGTTGTTTGTTGGCTTTTGTTGTTTGTTTGGTGATTTTAGGAAGCATGTTTGTTTCTTATACATTTTCACATTCTAAGGCTAAATTTTATGCTTTGATTGTTTTAATATTAGTAGTTTTGCTAAAAATTTTAGGTGAGCCAAGTGTGCAAATAGCTTAATAATATAAAAAAGGAGAAAAAATGAAGATTAGTAAAATTGTAAGTAGTATTTTGCTTGCTGGTAGTGTTGTTATGGTAGCGCCTAGTGTTTCTTTGGCTATGGGTGGACCTAGTGGTGCTAAAATTGATTGGGAAATTCAAGGCAAAATTGGCGCAGTAAAGATGAATCCTTATGGTCTATCTCCGCTTAGTGCTATAATTATGGATGGTGGATACAAACTAAGTGATGTAAGCGTAACTATAGTTCCAAAGCCAAATGGACAGACTATATCTTATAAGGTTAGCCCTAATAAAATTAAAACTTATGGAGGAATTCCTGTTTTTGGACTTTATCCATCATATTTTAATACAGTAAAAGTAAGTTATACTAAAACTGCTTTTGGAAAGAGTGAAAAAGTAGTAGATGAGGTATATAAAATAGCAACTGGTGGAGTAAATATAGAGCCAAGTGGAAGTATTATGCAAAGAGGTGTACCTTTTGAAAAAGTAGAAGTGATTAAAGTAGATAAAGGTTTTGAAGATAGGTTGTATTTGGTTAATAATGCTCCAGGGAAACAAAGTGGAAAAGGCTCTCAATCTGTTTGGAATAACCCAGCAGGTGGTGCAATGGAATGGGATGAGAATTCAAATGCATTTATCATTGATACAAAAGGTGAAATTCGTTGGTATTTTGATAATGATAAATTAATGGATTGGAATAATATTTACAATCGTGGTATTATGATGGGATTTAGGCAAAATACTGATGGAGCTTTAACTTGGGGTTTTGGACAAAGATATGTTAAGTATGATTTAATGGGTAGAGAAATTTTTAATCGTCTTTTACCTTCTTCTTATATAGATTTTTCTCATTCTATGGATAATATGCAAAATGGAAATTATCTTTTAAGGGTGGCTTCTGCCAATGTTAAGCGTCCTGATGGTAAAAATGTGCGTTCAGTACGCGATGTGATAGTAGAGGTTGATAAAAATGGTAATGTAGTAGATGAGTGGAGATTGTTTGAAATTTTAGATCCATATAGAGCAAATGTAATCAAAGCATTAGATCAAGGTGCGGTTTGTTTAAATATTGATGCGAGTAAAGCAGGGGTTACTTTAAGTGATGAGGATTTAGCTAAAATGGACGCAAGTGATTCTTTTGGCGATATAGCAGGCACTGGAGTAGGGCGTAACTGGGCTCATGTAAATAGCGTAGATTATGATCCAAGTGATGATAGTATTATTATTTCAAGTCGTCATCAAAGTGCTATTATAAAAATAGGACGTGATAAAAAAGTAAAATGGATATTAGGAGCACACAAAGGATGGGGAGAAAAATATAAAAAAACACTTTTGCAACCTGTTGATAAAAATGGCAAAAAGATAGTTTGTGAAGATGAGTATAGCAAATGTCCAGGATATGAAAACGAAGAAGGTGGTTTTGATTTTACATGGACACAGCATACTGCTTTTAGAATAGATGAAAAATCTGACAAAAGATATATTTATATCACAGCTTTTGATAATGGCGATGCAAGAGGTATAGAGCAACCTGCTTTTGCTTCAATGAAATACTCAAGAGCAGTTGTGTATAAAATAGATCAAAAAAATAAAACCGTAGAACAAATTTGGGAGTATGGAAAGCAAAGAGGCAATGAATGGTTTTCACCTGTCACTTCTTTGGCAGAATACCATAAAGATAAAAATTCCATCATGGTTTATAGTGCTACTGCTGGAATGTCATTTGACTTAAGTAAGGGTGCTGCTGTAGGTGAGCCAAAACCTGAAATAGATGAATTTAAATGGGGAGCTAAAGAACCTTCAGTACAAATTCGCTTTAGCGGAGCAAGTACTGGTTATCAAGCTATGCCTATTGATTTAGAAAAAGCATTTAAATAAGAAAAAAGGGCTTTTTTAAAGCCCTTTTAATTTTTATAAATATCCTGCACCTAAAGCTAAAAAATAACCTACTATACAAGAAACAATCACACCAATTAATCCTGGTAAGATAAAGCTATGATTGATAACAAATTTACCTATTTTTGTAGTACCTGATCTATCAAATTGTATAGTTGCAAGATCGCTTGGATAAGTTGGTAAAATGTAGTATCCATAGCAAGCTGCTGCAAAAGCAATGATAATACCTGGTTCAACACCAATTCCTAGTGCAAGTGGCACAAAAGCTGCAATTGCTGCTGCTTGAGAATTAACAAATTTAGAAATAAGTAAAAGCATAATAGCATAAGTCCAAGGATGTTCTATAACGATATTACCTAAAGATTCTTTCATCATAGGAGTATGCACTGCAAACATTGTATCTGCCATCCAAGAAATTCCAAAAACAGCTACTAAGGCTATCATACCGGATTTAAAAATTTCATTTTTTGCAATTTTGCTTGCATCAAGTTTGGTAAAAATGATTAGCGCTGCACCTGCTAAAAGCATAAACATTTGAATAGTTGCTACCATATTCATAGGTTTGGTAACGCCTTTTGAGGTAAATTGCGGTCTAAGCTCTGGAAAAGCTCCAAGTATAGCTACTATAGCAATAGCACCTAGGAAAATCCACATAGCTACCCATTGGATAGTTGGAAGTTTTTGTCCAAGAAGAGTTTTACTATCGCCATAGATATATTCTCTTTGTTCTGGATTTTTAATCTTAGCTTGAAAATCCTCATCTTTATCAAGATCTTTTCCCCTAAACCAAGAAAAAATTCCTATAGCCAAAACACCTACTAAGGTAGAAGGTATAGTAATAGCAAGTAAATCTACATAGCCATCAAATCCTGCTAAAGGATGTTTATTAATTTCTGGATTTAAAAGTAGGGCTGTTAAGCTTACAACTGCAACTGAAACAGGACTTGCGATAATACCAAGTTGTGAAGAAATACTAGAAGCAGCCATTGGTCTTTCTGGGCGAATACCATTTTTAATAGCAATGTCATAAATAATAGGCATCATAGTATAGACAACATGCCCAGTTCCACAAAGCATGGTAAGAATGCAAGTTACAAATGGCGCCAAAATAGTTAAGAATTTAGGATTTTTTCTTAGAACTTTTTCTGCAATTTGCAACATTACATCCAAACCACCACTAGCTTGCAAAGTTGCACTAGCAACAACAACAGCTAAAATGGTAAGCATAACATCAATAGAAGGTTTTCCAGGTGCTACAGCAAAACCAAAACTTAAAACTAATAAACCTATACCGCCTAATAAGCCTAGAGCGATACCGCCTTTTTTTGCCCCATAAAAAAGACAAATAAGAACAACAATTAGTTGAATACTAAATTGAACACCTTCGCTAAGGCTAGTTAGTATTTCCATACTCTCTCCTTATTTTTTGAAATATGTGAGAGTATAATCCAAGTTTTATTAATAGTAAATAAAATTTTTTATTATTTAAATAAATATTTACCAATATTTTGAATTTATTTATCAAAATATTGGTTATTTTATATTTATTGATAATATTTTAAGATTGCATAAAGAATTTTACTGATTTTTTCAATAGAAGCTATTTCACATTTTTCATCTGTTGAGTGAGGGTTATGGATATTTGGTCCTATTGAGCAACATTCTAAAGGTTGTTTTTCACTTATAACGCCACATTCTAAACCAGCATGTATAGTGTAAAGCTTGGCGTTTGGGTTTTCTTTTTTAAAATAACTTAGAATTTCTTCTCCAAATTTAGTATCTTTATTAGCCCACGGTGGATAAAAATTTGCACTTGAAACTTCGCAGTTTTGCATCTTAAAATAAGTTAAGGTTTCAAATTCTATGTTTTTAAGTTCTTGTAAATCATTAGATCTTGCAAAAAGCTCAAAATGAAATTTGCTATCTTTTTCATAAGCTAGTGAAAGATTGATACTTGTTTGAACTAAATTTAATTGATGATTAAAAGTTCTAACTCCTTGTGCAAAAGCATTAATGAGATTTAAAATAACTTGAGAATTTTTATAATATGTTCTTTTGATTTTACCTATATAATTTACTTTAAAATGATCATTTTCTTTTGGAGGATTTTTAAAAAATGCTATAACTTTAGCATGTTTTGGTATAGAATTTATTCTTTCACCCGCTTTAAATTCGCAAAGTTCCCCTTGATTTTGAGTGATAAAATAGCTCACTTCTTTAATAGAAGATTTAATGTTTTTAACAATATCAATTCCCGAGTGCCCACCTTTAAAATCAATTGCTTCTATCTCATAACAATCTTCTTCTTTTTCATCTATTTCTAAGTTTAAACTAGCAAAAATATCCACCCCACCAGCACAACCTATAACAACTTCATCATCGCTTTCGTGGTCTAAATTTAAAAGCTTGCTTGAGATCAAAGTATGGGTGAGATTGTTTGCTCCACAAAGTCCAACTTCTTCATCATTAGTAAAAAGACATTCTATATTTTCAAAATCTTTTAAAGCTTGCATCATTAGTGATACTCCTATGCCATTATCTGCACCTAAGCTTGAATTTTTAGCCTTTAAATATCCGTTTTCTTCATATATTTGTATATTTGGAGCTTCTCCCATGCAAACCATATCATAATGACTTTGTAAACAAATTTTAGGATTTCCTTTGTGTGTGTGGATATTACCTGCTTCATCAACGCTTACTTGGCAATTTTGACTTTTAGCAAAATCAATGAGAAAATTTTTCAATTCTTCGGTTTTGAAACTACAATGAGGTATTTGAGCAATTTGTTTAAAATTTTGTATAATTTCTTGCATAAATTCTCCTTTTTATTGTAATTATGGCATATTTTTATATAGATGAGGTTTAAATGAAATTTTCTAGGAAACAAATTAAATTATTTATAAACTTATTAAAAGATCCGAAGAAATTTTTAATCGCACTTTTTTTAGTTGCTTTTGCTTATGTTTTAAACTATGATAGTGGTTCATATATCAATGCTAAAGTAAGTCGTGTAGTAGATGGAGATACTATTGAGGCTAAATTCGAAAATGAAAAACTTAAAATCAGACTTTTTGGTATAGATGCACCTGAGAGTGATCAAGCTTATGGAAAGATGGCTACGCAATTTCTAAAAGCTATTGTATTAAATAAAGAAGTAGTTTTGAATGTAAAAGATGAGGATAAATATGGTAGAATTTTAGCCATTGTATATTTAAATGATAAAGATATTAATCAAGTTATGGTTAAAAATGGTTTTGCTTGGGCATATGAGCATTATAGTGATTTGTATATAAATGAGCAAAATTATGCCAAGATAAATAAAAAAGGATTATGGGAAAGTGAAAATCCTATAGAGCCTTATAAATGGCGTAAACAAATAAGATTAAAATAGGATATAAGATGTTTAAAAAAATATTATTGTTTGGATTTTTAGCATTATTTTTTAGCGGTTGTTTTGTAAATGAAAGAGGGGTTTCAAATCGCTTTTATGATGATTGTAAAGAATATTATGATGCAAGCGGGACTTATTATAAAGAATGTCCAAAGAATTGGGTGGATTTACCTTTAACCCCCGATTCCTTTTAAGACTGCATTAAGTTCTTCTTGCATTGATTCTTGTTTAGTTGTTTCTTGCTGATTTTGATTATTATTTGTAGCGGCTTGATTTTGTTTAAGTTTAAATATATGATCATCTGTAGTAATAACTTGAAAAGATGCGTCAAAAATTTTAATCTCATTTACAAAACCAGCTACTTTAACCTCTCTTTTTCTTGAGTCATCGCTAAATAAAGCACTCGCTTCAAGATTTAAAATATCTCCCACTTTTAAAGGAGCATAAAAAAAGCTTCTTGAGCCTATTAAGACGCTAAATTCTTTATTAATTGCAGCTTGTGCTATGTAATTTGCTGCATTAAATACAAAGCCACTATGCACTAATCCTAGTTCATCTACTGCCATATCATGGGTTGTGATTAAAATACCTTTGGCGAAATTTTTTTCTATATGAGAAATACTTCCTGCTAAAGTATTGTTTATCCCTGGACAAGTGATAAGTTCTGATTTAATACGATTTAACTCTTCTGGGTCTATTAATTCTTCTATAGTAACAGCACTTACTGTTCTTGCCATTTTTACACCTTTAATTTAACATAAACTCTTTTTGGTGCTTCATAGCCTTCGCAAGTTAAATTTGAATCATTTTTATCTAAAAATTGATCTAAAGAATAAGAATCAATCCATTGTGTTTTTCTTTGTTCTAAAAGATCGGTTTGTTTAGTTGTTATAACTTCAAATTCACTAAATCCAGCCCTATAACACCAATTTCTTAAACCTAATATCGACGGAATGAAAAAAATATTTGGTATTTTTGAGTAAGTTTTTTGAGGAATAAGTGCTATTTCTCTTTCATCTTCTATATACATAGTGTCTAAAAAGACTATGCCATCTTTATTTAAAGATTGTTTGAGTTGTTTTAGCATGGCTATGGGATCACTACGATGATAAATCACTCCAAGACAAAAAATCACATCAAATTTTATGCCATAATTTGGTACATCAGCTACGCCTAAAAGCTCATATTGTATAGGAGTTTTTGCAATGGAGTTTAAAAGTAAAAATTGCAAATAATACTTAATAGAAGGATCAAAACCTATGAGCTTTGAAGGATTAAATTCAAGCATTTTAAACATATAATAACCATTGTTGCAGCCAATATCTGCTACTATTTTGCCTTTTATTTCTTGCATATAAGGCTTTAAAATATTAAATTTGATAAAACTTTGCCATTCTGTATCTATAAATAAATCATTAATTTTAAAAGGTCCTTTACGCCAAGGTTTTAATTCTAAAGTGATATTCTTAATCTCATCATCTAAACTTTTATCACAAAAAATATCAAAACTTTCATTTATAAGGTAATTTGAATTTTGAATTTTTTCACTAAGTTTTTGAATTTTTTCATATAAAGGATGTTTTAAAACTTGCTTAAATAAAGCATTATTTTGCATATTTTTCCTTGAAAAACTCCCTTATTTGGGAGTTTTTATTATTGAAGTAGGCTTGCCAGTTTAGTTTGTAACATTACATTTGAATGAGCATTTGCAAATAAAAATGCATTTTCTTTTAGGTAATTTGCATTAAAATCATTGATATTTTGAGCTAAGTCATTATTTTGTAATTTGCTTTCAGCTTCTTTAGTGTTAATACTAGTTTGCAAAGATGAGTTGATATTAGAATGGATAGCGTTAATTCCAGCACCAATATCTGCGCGTAAAGAACCTACTTGATCTTGAAAATCACGAATTCCGTCTTGATTTTCAAGGCTTAAATTTGCTGTGCTTGGTTGATTTAAATTAATACTTTCAACCCCAGTACCAACAACAAAATCCATACTCTGAAATACATTTTTTCCATTAAAAGTCGCATTAGAAAAAGCATCATTGATTGAAGTTACAAGTTTGCTTGCTTCAGAATTTAGCATACTTTTTTGTCTGTCATTTAAAGCAGCATTGTTTGAGCGCACTGAAAGTTCATTGAGTTTGTCTGCAGTAGCTGAAATGTTATTTAAAGTTGAATCAGCAATTTGTAAAACTCCTATGGAATCATAGGCATTTAAAATACCTTGATCTATAGTGCTATATTGACTTCTTAAAGAATCAGCTATGGCTAAATTTGCTCCATCGCTCCCATCTATAGCACGGATTACAGCTATGTTTTCTAAAGCTTTTTCTTGGCTTTTTTGAGCTTGATTTAAGTAGTGATTTTGTTGAGTTGTTCCTATATCGCCTATTTTCATCTTTGACTCCTTTTAAAGACTTATTTTATTATATCATTTTTTTGTTTTAAAATTTAAGAAAAACAAAATTACTTGTGATAACATGATAATTTTCATCACAACTTCACTTGCACCATGAATTTTTATAAATTCTTGAGTTTTAGTTGCTTCTTCTCCTAAACTTTGTGCTTCTAAAACATAAGCAGTGAAGTAAAATACAAAAAGCAAACTTAGTGCCAAAATGATCAAAGAAAGCATAAATTTTGAAAAATTTATTTTAAAAGTTAAATTTTTGTCTTTAAATGAAAAAATTTCTATTAAAATAGACAAAACACTCACACCTAACAAAACATAGCCAAATTGCACAAAAATGTGTGTCATTAAAAGCCCACTTTGAAAATGAGTTAAAACCCCTTCACCTATGAATTTAGCAGGATAAAATATAGTCGGAGCTAAAAATACACCTATGCTAATTTCAATCCCAATTAAGCTTGCTAGTAAAAATAAATATATTGATTTCATGTTTTCTCCTATAATAAAGATAATTATAGTCTAATTTTTTAAATTCCATGCAACAAAGGCTCTATCAAATCCATTATAATCTTGATAAAAAGTAGCCTTGAAATCATTTTCTTTTAAAATTTTATTTAAAATTGTTTTTTGATCATAGCCAAACTCACATGCTAAGACTTTTGTGTTGTGATTTTTGGCAAAAAGAATAATTTCATGTAAAATTTCCCAACCTTTATCTCCACCAAATAAAGCATTGTGTGGTTCGTTTTGAACCCATTTATCTAAAGGATAGTCATTTTTTATGTAAGGAGGATTAGAAAAAATAAAGTCAAAATTTCCTTGTATATTTTTAAAATCACAAAGTTGAAAATTGATTAAATTTGAAACATTATGAAAATCTGCATTTTTTTTAGCAAGCTCTAATGCTTTTGGATTGATATCACAAGCTTGTATAAAAATTTGTTTTAACTTTGCTAAGCAAATACTTAAAATTCCACTTCCAAAGCCAATTTCAAGTATATTTTTAAAAGAATTATGTTCTAAAATTTCTAAACATCTTTCAAGTAATATTTCACTGTCAAAACGCGGTATCAAAACCCCTTTTTTAGTAAAAAAATTAAAACCATAAAATTGTGTTTTTTGAAATAAATACTCAAAAGGCTCACCATTTAAAAATCTATCTATATATTCTAAAAAAACTTTCTCATTGATTTGAAATTCAGGATTTAAAAAAATCCAAGCTTTATCTTTTTGCAAAAGCTCACAAAGAATAAAAAGTATATATTCTTTGTGAGTAGGATCTTTTGCGTAAGCTTGCTTTAAAGCTTGTTTGATTGAAATCATTGCAAAGCTTTGATTCTATCATAAATACAAGGATGACTTAGATGAAAGAAAGTATAAATTTTACTTGTTTTAACAAAGGCTTTGTTTTCTTTTGCTAAAGCTATGAGAGCATTTTTCATATCTTCTTTAGAGCTTAGTTTTGCTCCGTGTAAGTCAGCATTAAATTCATTTTTTTGACTCATTTTATTAAGCAGTGGAGAAACAATAAAAGTAAAAATATTTCCAAAAATCAATAAAAGTGCAAAAACTCCAGCATTCACTCCATCTAAATGACTTTCAATATAAAAAAAGCTTGGTAAATGTGCAAAGATGAAAAATAAAGCAAAAAGCATCAAAGCACTAGCAAATAACATTTTTAGCAAATCTTTATGCGCAAAATGTCCTAGCTCATGACCCAAAACAGCAATGAGTTCTTTTTCTTTTAAAGCATTTAAAAGTGTATCAAAAAGTACTACTCTTTTGCTTTTAAATAAGCCACCAAAATAAGCATTTAATCTTTTATCTCTTTTGCTTGCATCGATAACATAAACACCATTTGCACTAAAGCCACATTTTTGCATTAAATTAGTGATTTTTTCTAATAAATTTTCATCTTCAAGTTTTTTCATTTTGTTAAACATAGGTGCAATAAGTGTAGGGTAGATGAGATTTATAATAAGTATAATTATAAAGCTTAGAGCAAAAGCCACTACCCACCAGTATGTGTTAAAAAATTCAAAGCAAAATACTAAGGCATAGATGATTAAAAAGCCAAAAACAAGCATTAGAGCTAAAGATTTAATGCTGTCTTTAACAAAAAGCGCTAAAGTCATATTTGAAAAGCCGTGCTTTTTATCTTTTATAAAGCTTTCATAATAGCTAAGTGGTAAATTTAAAATACTAATAATCAATAAAAATGCAAGCAAAAATAAAGTATTTTCTAAAGTAGAATTTTCTTTTATAAAAATTTCTTTTAAATACAAAAAGCCAAAGCTAATCCAAGAAATGTTAATCATCAGATTATAAAGATTAGAAAAGATTTTGTATTTTTCATTTTCTATGGCGATATTTGCAGCATTTTTATAATCTTGTTCATTTAAAATAATTGCTTGTTTTTCTCTTTCTTTTTTTAAAAAAGAAATTTGTATATAAGATATAAAAACCAAAAAAGCTGTATAAATACATAAAATAGTTATCAAAGTCATAGTTTTTCCATGTAATTTTTTTGTGAAAGTATGCAATAAGAAAGTAAATAAGCATAGGTAAATTACCTATGCTATATAAGAAGAATTCTTGTTTATGTCAATTAGAATGAGTATTTAACGCCAATATTACCAGTTAGGTAAGTTTCATCAGTGTTATCATCTTTATTGCCTAAGATTTGTTTAGCGCCTACACTTAGATCAATAGAAAATCTATCTGTAACGCTAATATTGCTTCCGATAAGGATTTTACCGAAAGTTTTATCTTTTTCAGCACCAGCTACATGATAATTCATGTTACTTCCTGTAAAGTGTCCTTTAAAGTCATTTCCACTTGTAGCAAAGAATTGTTCGATTTTCGGAGTTACATAGAAATAGCTACCACCATCAAAACCTTTTCTAAATTCTGCTCCAATTTCAGCACTCGCTGCAAAACTATCCATTGAGTAAACTTTTTGAGCCCAAAGACCATTTTCTGTATAATCTGGAGTGTGGCTATAATAAAGATTTAGTCCAATTAAAGGTTTGATTGAAAAGCTATCACTAAAATCAAATACATAACCATAGTTACCACTTGCACCTAAGTAGGTTTGTGTAAAATCAGACTTTTGCACTGAGCCATTTACAAATCTTTCTTGATCTGCAAAGCTAAATTGCGCATAAGATTTAATATCAAATTCATGTTGACCATTTGTAATTCTTGAGTAAAGACCTAGTTGTAAATTATTAGAGTCTTGATTTAAAGAATTATGATTTAATTGTGAATCAGCATAAGTTAAATATGCGCCAAAGAAAATAGCATCGCTAAATTGTCTATCAATACCTATAGTAGTTCCATATACGCCTTCGCTTTCGCTACCAATTATATTTGCACCACCAAATGCATTAGCCCAAACACTGTTTTCGCCTTGATTTCTATCTTGTATCATTCTAGTTGAAATAGCCATTTCATTAGCTAGGTTGATAACTTGGATAGCACCTTGGCGATTAGAATTGTTTGCACTTTCTCTAGCTGAATTTACTACATTTTTGGCTTGCTGTGCATTGCCTACCATAGCATCAGTTAAAGCACTGCCTGCTGCTTGTTGTCTGTTTGATGTTAAGATTGAACCTAATACAGCATCAATTTGTTGATTGAATACTGTTGTTGAATTATTTAATTTTTTTATCTCATTATTTATTTTATCAATGATTTTTTGATAGTCATCTTTAGTAAATGATAGTTTTTCATTGTTTTTTGGTTGAATGTCTGTAGCATCTTCTTTTTGTAATTCAAAGTAATCAACTAATTGTGTCAATACTTTAATTTTTGCATTTAATAATTCTTGACTTATTTTATCTGTTTTGTATTTTGATTTATCAATAGCAGTTTGAGCATATAAGGAGTTGTTTATTTGTTTTATATTGTGATTTAATCCTTCAATTGTAATATCGATATACTCAACTGTTTCTTTGTATTTCGCAGCTTCATAGTTATTTAAACCAAGTATTTTAGCAGTTGGAATAGCAATGCCAATATTTATTGTGTTTGAAATTTCAATATCTTCATTAAATCCGTTTTTTGCATTTAACAATAAATATCCATTGGTATTTATTTGGTCCATATTATAAATATAAAAGTGTGAATTAGTGATATTTGCTGTACCGTTAATATTAAAATGTTGATTTCCAATAAAATAAAAGTTAACATAGTTAGATGCTTCTAAATTTCCATTAACATATAAATTTCCATTACGATTTGAATCATTTACTATAAAAATTTCTGAAAAATTATTCAAGGATAAATTTCCATTAATGGTACTTGGGCGCCCAATATCTAAATATGCAAAAGAACCATTAATATTTATTTTTTTGGCATTGATATTAAAAGAATAATAGTTTGGCTTTCCATTTAATACATATGATCCTATAGAAGCAGTGTTTATCTGTCCATTTTCAAATGTTGTTCCATCTAAAATAATTTCGTTTTTAGTCGTATTAATTTTTAAGTCTTTGATAAATTGATTTTTTATTCCATCAAAAGATTGCCCTATAATTGATTTATGGTGTAATTATCGTTACCATTAAAGATATATTTCCCATTTTTATAAGGATCTATTAAAGAATTATCGTTTAGAATATTTTCATTAGCATAATTCAAACTAACAATTGAAATGACAGCACAACTAGAAAGAAAAATTTTTCTCATTATAAAATCCTTTTTTGTAGAATATTAAATATTATAATGACATAGATTGCCTTAATTTATGTTTTAGAGCGTTTTTTTTGTTTTCAGATTTTTTCAAGAATTTTAAAATAATCATCTTCTAAAATAGTCAAAAGTTTTTCTTTTTCTTTTAATTCTTCATAGAGTTTTTCGATTCCAATTTTTTGATAAAGTTCCGATCTTGATAAAGCATTTTTTATTTCTTTTATTTCTTCTTCTAATTTATGAATTTTATCAGGATATGAGTTTAAAATTTCATTTTCTTTATAGCTTAGTTTTTTACTCGATTTTTCTTTTGTTTTTACACTTGCGGTGGTGTTTGTTTCTAAGCTTTTAGAAAATTCTTCAAAGTCTTTGTATTCTTTTTCATTTTCTAAATATTCACTATAAGAAAGAACTTCTATATTAATATTTGCATTATCTTCAAAAGCATAAAGTTTAGTTGCTATTTTATCGACAAAATATCTATCATGTGAGACAAGCAAAATCGCGCCTTCAAAAGAAAGTAAGTATTCTTCTAAGATATTAATCGTAGCTATGTCTAAATCATTTGTTGGTTCATCTAAGATTAATACATCATATTCTTTGGTAAAAAGCAAGGCTAGAGCAACTCTGTTTTTCTCACCCCCACTTAGCACACTCACGCTTTGCTCTAAAAATTCTTTTGGAAATAAAAATTGTTTTAAATACCCATAAACATGCATATTTTTACCACGCACTTGAATGTGATCGCCACCATTTGGGCAAAAAATTTCTAAAAGTTTTTTATCGGTATTTAATAAACTCCTGCTTTGATCAAAATAGCCTATTTTAACTTCACCTCTTTTAATCTCTCCGCTATCAAGCGGAATTTGATCAAGTAAAATCTTTAAGAAAGTAGATTTCCCACAGCCATTTTTACCTACTATGGCTATGCGTTCACCTTGTAAAATTCGTGCATTAAAGTCTTTAAAAAGTGTCTTGTTGGCAATAGATTTTGAGATATTTTTAAGTTCAAAAAGCATTTTTTTGCGGTTTTGGCTTTGAGTTTGGTTAAAATTTTTACTTGCTCTTTTGATTTCAAGTTGTAAGCGTTTGATAGCTCCTGGGTTTTTCTTAGCTTCTTCACGCATTTTAAAAATGCGTTCTTTGCGTCCTTCGTTGCGTTTAAGCCTAGCTTTGACTCCTCTTCTTAGCCATTCTTCCTCACTTTTTAGTTGCTTAAGCAAGGTTTCATGGCTTTTAGCTAAGGAAGCTAAAATAGTTGCTTTTTTTTCTAGATATTGCGTATATCCACCCTCAAAAATGCTTAATTTTCCCGCTTCTATTTCTACGCATTTTTGCGCTATAGCATCGATAAAATACCTATCATGAGAGATGAAGATAACACACATTTTAGAAGCTTTCAGTCTTTCTTCTAAAAAGTTACTCATATATACATCTAGATGATTAGTTGGTTCATCAAGCAATAATATATCAGGATTTTTTAGCAAAAGTGTGCAAAGCCCTACGCGTCTTATTTCGCCCCCACTTAAAGAGCAAAGTGTTCTGTCTTTGTATTCTAATAGTTTAAATTCTTCTAATATTCTTTGTATTTTTTGGTCTAAATTCCATGCGTCTTTTGAATCTATAAATAAACTTAATTCATCTACTTTTTTTAAATATTCTTTATTTTCAGGATCAAAAGCTAGTTTTTCATTATAGCTTTCAAATTCTTTCAAGGCTTGGTAAATTTCTTCAAGTTCTTTTTTGATGGCTTCGCTTACGCTTAAGGTGCTTTCAAAGCTTACTTGTTGGCTTAGCATACCTATACTAGTGTTATTTTGTTTAATTACCCTACCGCTATCTAGTTTTAAAGTTCCTATAAGGGCTTTTAAAAAGCTTGATTTTCCTTCGCCATTTTTGCCTATAATGGCGATTTTTTCTCCTAAATTTGCGCTAAAATTTGCATTTTCTAAAACTATTTTTGTATTAAATTTCTTATTTGCGTCGATTAAATCTATTAAAGCCAAATTTCTTTCCCAAATGTTTTTTACGATTTTACTTTAAAAAGTATTAATTTTGCTTAAATAAAATTACGCCATGAGAGCATTTGTTTTTTTTACTTTATTAGTTTTATTTTTTGCTTTGGCAAATTGGTATATTTATAAAAGATTTTTAAGTAGGGTTGATTTTTTAAAACCTTATAAAAAGTTTGTATTAGCTTTTGTTTTAATAGTTTTTGCATGTGAATTAATCTTTTTTATAAATATGCGCGGGGACTTTTTACATGAAAAGTTTTATTATATTTTAGCTATTTTTCCTACTGTTACTTGTTTTTTCTTGCTTTTTGGAGTGATTTTTGAAATTGGCTCTTGGATTTTTTTTAATGAAAATAAAAAAGAGCAAATTTTCAGTGTCCAAAGAAGAAAGTTTTTAAAATTAATTTTTGATTCTTGGCTTATTATACTTAGCGTTAGTATGGTATTTAAAGGTTTTGTAAATGCTATTAGCACACCTAGGGTCAATGAAGTAGATATTAAAATTAAAAATTTAAAAGAAGATTTAAATATAGTTTTACTTTCTGATGTGCATTTGGGAAAAAATTTAGGAGAAGATTTTTTAAAAACTTTAATCGATGAAGTTAATGTTTTAAATGCTGATATGGTCATTATAGCTGGGGATTTAATCGATGCAGATATTGCTAGTATGCCTTATATTAATTTATTAGAAAATTTTAAATCAAAATATGGTACTTATTTTGTTTATGGAAATCATGAGTATTATAATGATATAAATGCAATAAGCAAAAAGCTTAAAACGCTTAAAAATTTCAAAGTTTTAGAAGATGAAAGTATTGATTTTGGGGATTTTACTTTAAGTGGGACTTTGGATTTGGCTGCCAAGCGTTTGGGTTTTAAAGAAAGCAATATAGAAAAAATCAAAACTCAAATCAATCAAGAAAAGGTTAATATTTTAATCACTCATCAACCAAAGTATGTAAAAACTTATGATATAAGTGGGTTTGATTTGATTTTATCAGGACATACACATGCAGGACAAATTTTCCCTTTTTCTTTGCTAGTATATTTAGAGCAGGGCTTTGTGTATGGACTTTATAAATTAAGCAAAGATAGCTTGCTTTATGTAAGTAGTGGAGCTGGATTTTGGGGGCCTGCTGTGAGATTTTTAGCCCCTAGTGAGATAGCTTTGATTAGATTAAAAGGAGAATGAGTGGGATTTAGCAATAGTGCTTCAAAAATGTTTGGAATTATAGCAAAATATAAATTTCCAAAAATTATACAAAAAAATATAAATAAAGCTTATGTAAATGCTTTTAATATCAATATGAGTGAATTTAAACCTTTAGAAGAATATGAGAGTTTAAATGCTTTATTTACAAGAACTTTATTAAATGAGCGAGAATTGGAAGATGGCTTTATAAGTCCAAGTGATGGTAAAATTTTAGAACTTGGAAGTAGCTTTCAAAATGATTTAAAAGAAAATTTAGCCTTTAGCATTAAAGGTTCAAGTTATAGCATAGAAGAGCTTTTAAAAAACTCAGCTAGTAAAGAAGAATTAGAAAATGGCATAGATTATGCAAATATTTATTTATCTCCAAAAGATTATCATCATTATCATGCACCTTGTAATATGCAAATTTTAAGTGCTACTTATATGAGCGGGGCTTTATTTAGTGTGAGTGAGGCAAAGTTAGCTAAGATTATAAACCTTTATACTAAAAACGAAAGAGTAGTTTTAAAGTGCTTAGTGGAAGGAAAATTTATACTTTGGATGGTATTTGTGGGTGCGCTAAATGTCGGTAAAATGCACTTTAGCTTTGATACTAGCATACAAACTAATGCTGCAAATTTTGATTTTACTCATACTTATGAAGATCTTTTTGTAAAAAAAGGCCAAAGACTTGGAAATTTTGAGCTAGGTTCAACTATAGTTTTAATCACCCAAAAAGGATTTTTAAAATTTAGCAAAAATGCTTATGAGCAAGTTGAATTTTCTAAGAAGATTGCGGACTTTGCTTAGTCTCATCTTCATTAGCAACTTTATATAAAAAGGCAAAAATTTCAGCCACTGCTTTATACATATTAGGTGGGATTTCATCGCCTAAGTCAAGTTTGCTAAGCACTTCTACTAAGTCTTTGTCTTCTTTTATGGGTATGCCATTTTCTTTGGCTAAAGAGATGATTTTAGCAGCGTTTTCACCTTTGGCATTAGCTAGGATTTTTGGTGCATTTTGTTCTTCTTTGTTATAGCCTAGTGCAACGGCTTTTTTTGTTTTTTTAGCCATTTTTAAGCCCTTGTGTCAAAACCCATATTAAAGTCATTATATTCTTCTTGATTGTGAAATTTACTTTTAATTATATCGCTGATGAAAAAATTAGAGCTTAGAAGTCCTACTTTAACTAAGGCTTTTTTTAGTTCATGTGCTCTTTCATAAAGTTTTTTTCTAAAATTAGCATTTTCTATCATCATATTTATATCGATGTATTTATCATTACTTAGAGATAAAAATACATTGATTTTTCCTAATTTTTCAAATTCAAGATTAATTTGTGCATAAAATTTATCTTTTTTACCGCGTTTAAAAACTACATTAGATTTTTCTAAATCATCCCAAAAGAAAGGTAAAAAAGTATGAATGCTATTATTGGCTAAAGATAAAAGTTGGTTAAATTCAAGCTGAGCTATAAGACGATTTGCTTGATTTAGTATGCTTTCATTGTCTAAATTTTTGGCTAGATTAGAAACTTGCAAAAGAGTGGATTTAATATCTTTTTGTAATTCTGAAGAAATTTCTGTGCTATCTTTTTGGGTGATTTTTCCAAGATCTTTTATAGAAAGTTCTAATTTTTTTTCTATATTTTTTATATCATCTAAAGAATTTTTTGCCTCATAATTTTTAGGATCTAAAGCTTTTAAAACTTCATTGAGTTTTCTTCCTATTAAGCCTAGTTCTTTGTTTAGATTGTTTAAAAGCTCTTCTTGTAAATTTTGGCTAAAATTAAGATTTTTGCTTACATTTTGTTTGAAAATATCTTCTAGTAAAATTTTGCCTGAAGTGCTTTTAAATATATCCTCTAACTTAGTATTATTTGTTTGTAAATTTTGACTTTTATTATCATTTTTACTTAAATCTTCAGTATTTTTTTGTAGTGTTTTTGGCTCTTCTTTGGGGTTTTCTTTGATATCTTTACTTTGTGGTATTTTTTCTTCTTTTGTGTTTTGAATTTCTTTATCTTTTGCTATGCTTTCTTGCTTTTGTTGAGTTTCTTTTTTATCCTCTGTGCTTTTTTGTGGAGTTTTTATTTCTTCTTTTAACTCTTCTTTGATGTCTTTAGTGTGTGGAATTTTATTTAAATTTTCTTGTGTTGTTTCGGTTTTGTTTTTGTGATTTTTTATATCTTTTAAAAGTATTATAAAATCTTTTATATTTTGGCTAAGCTCTTTTAGTATATGAGTGTTTTGAATTTTTATGTTTTCTGGTTTAGCTAGTTCTTTGTTGATAAGTGTTAAATTTTTATTAAGATTTTTGATAAAATTATCCGCAATATTTTGGAGTTTTTCTTGACTAATAGAACTTGGGTTTTTATTGATATAATTTTTAAAATTTTCTATTTTATCAAATAGCTTAAAAAGTGTTTTGTAGTTTGTATTTTCCAAAGAAATTTTATTATCTTTTTTGTGATTTTGTAAGATGTGAATAAGCTCTTTTAAGGTGCTTGTAGTATCAAGATTTTTAAGATCTAAATTACTTATATCGTGTTTTAAATTTTCACTTGTAGCGCCTTTTATAGTACTTAAAAGATTAAAAAAACTCTGTGGTAAATTTTGTTCTTTTAAAGAATGATTGAGCTTTGCTTCTAAAAATATGCCTGAATTTTTCACTAAAGATGAAAGATTTTTATTATTAATATCTTTAGCAGGCTTGACTAAATCTTCTAAAATTTTAAGCAGTTTTTCAAATTCAGGATTTTTTGAAAGCTCTACTTGGAGTTTTTTTACTTCATTGGCAAAATTAGGTGCAAAATTTAAATCTTTATGATTTTTTAATACTGCCAAATCAGGATCTTTATTGGTTTTGATTTGATCTAAAAGTTTATTAAGTAATTCTTGTAGTTTTTGATCAATTTTGCTAACATAATCTTTGGGTAATTTAACTTCAGAATCGCTTTTGGAAAATAAAGGATTTTTTAACGCATCATTGAGAGAGGTTTTTTTGTCTGATTTTTCACTTTTATTTTCTTTATTTGTTTCATTTTTTGCAAACTGATTTTGACTATTAGAGATATTAGTTATCATCTAGCATTACCATATTACCAGGTTTTCTTTTAAATTTGGTAAGTTTTTTAAATTTTGGTTTATCGATGGCAAATAGTATCAAAATACTTAATAAAACTATATAAAAATACATAAAGCCATAAGCTTGAAAATAATACATCAAAGTTCCCAAAACTGCAGGTGCAAATAAAGCACCAAAAGAATAGGTAAAAAGAACTGCTCTGCCAAGTTCAACTCTTTTGCTAGGATTATCAAGCATATCATTTGCTCTTGCTAAAGAAAGAGCGTATAAACAACACATACCCATGCCTAGCAAAATTCCAAAAAAGTATTTTAGATAAATATTATATTCTAAAAGTAGTATGCAAAGCATAGCGCTTAAAGCAATAAAAGCACACAATATAATGGCAAATTTTCTGCTAATTTTATCAGAAAGAGTTCCGATATAAAGTTGCGAAATAAAGCCACCTACCATAGTAGAGAAAATAAAAATAGAAGCTTCTTTTGCGCCAAATCCTTGTATAAGTACAAATAAAGAAGCCATGGAAAAAAAGCCATTTAAAAGCATGCCCGCTATAAAACTTGTTACTAAGGCTAAAGGCACTATATCAAAAACCTTAGGAATGGAAATTTTTGTTTTTTGTGGCAAAATAGGCTCTTTAATGCGGATTAAAAATAAAGGAATGGAAGCAAACATAATAAAACTAGCACTTAAAATAAATACTGTATTACTTGGAAAGTCAAAAGACATAAGTAAAATTCCAAAACCTGATGATGAGTAAAATACAACCTCATAAAAGGCTATCACTCTTGAGCGAATAGTGTTTTTTGCTTTTTCATTAAGCCATGATTCTATTACCATTAAAAGCGCATAATAGCAAAAACCTAGCAAAAATCTTAAAAACATCCAAAAATAAAGATTAGAATTTAAACTATGAAGCATGGTGGCTATACCAAAAATAATAGCAAAAATTCCAAATGATCTTATATGTCCTACTTTAGAAACTATTCTATGGGCACTAATTGTACTTACCATAGCGCCAAGAAAATAACAACTTCCTATTACGCCTATATAAAAATTACTAACATTATTATGCTTTAAAATAATAGCTATGGAATTTACTGTTAAAGCACTTCCTATGAAAACAAAAATCATACCAAGAAATAATGCTGTTAGTGATCTAATCGTTCTTTTTGAGCTTAACATTTTCTTATTAAAAAATTATATATTAATACCGCTATGGGTGTGACAAACATTGCACAAAACAAGGCAAAAATACTCATTAAACCTTGAAACTCTAAAAATAAAAATCCTGCTATTAAAAACACATAAGCAAAAATTTTAAATAAAGAAAAAAAAGCCAACGCGTTTTTAAAAATACTTTTAAATTTTGGTTTTAAATCGTCATCTATATGGATAAATTTTATAATTTTTGGCAAAGAATATTGTTTTTTAGCAAAAATTTGTAAAGGCCTTTGCGTAAAATCATAATTTTTAACTGCTTTAAAAATAAAATTTTTATAATTTAAAAAAGATATTAGAATGATTAAATTTTGAGCTAAAAAGCCAAATTCAAAGCTTATAAAGGTTTTAAAGCTTAATTCTTTGTAAAAAAAAACTCCTGCTAAGAAAAGTAAATTTAATCCTAGCAAGAGTTTTAATAAAATTTTAGGCTTTAGGATCATTTTTTAAATCTTTATAGCGATTTTCTTCTTTAAATTCTTCGTAACTTTTTATTTGTGCTTTGTAGGCTCTATAAACATTTAAAATCGCCGCAGCTACTCCTATAAACACTCCTACCCAAAAAAGCCAAACAATGCCGGTTAAGTTTTTAAAAAAATAGCCTATGCCAACTCCGATTAAAACAGCCACAACCATGGATATACCAAGGCTTAATCCATCTGCAGCTTCTATACCTTTGCGAATGATTTTTTGTCTTTTATTCATAATGCTTTAAAACTTTCTTGTGCTGCTTGTATAGTTTTATCAATGATTTTTTTATCCATACATTCACATATAAAACCTGTTTCAAATTGAGATGGTGCTAAATATACACCTTTGCTTAGCATCTGTGCATGAAATTTGGCAAATAATTTAGTATCTGATTTTAAAGCGTCTTGATAATTATTAACAGGGTTTTCACAAAAGAAAAATCCAAACATAGAACCAACGCAATTAACTTGCAAAGGAATTTTGCAATCATTTGCAGCTTCTTTAAAGCCTTGGGTAAGTCTTTTGCCTAGTTTTTCTAATTTTTCATATAAGCCTTCATAATTTCTTGCTTTTTTTAAGCTCGCATAACCTGCAGCCATAGCAAGAGGATTGCCACTTAGTGTTCCTGCTTGATATACCCCGCCCAAAGGACTTAATAAATCCATGATTTCAGCTCTTGCAGCAAAAGCAGCTGCAGGAATACCTCCGCCTATAACCTTACCAAAAGTTACTATATCAGCTTTTATATTATTAATCCCAAAAGAGCCAAGATATGAAGCTCTAAAGCCACTCATAACTTCATCAAAAATTAAAAGAATTTGATGCTCATCACATAGTTTTCTTAACTCTTGTAAAAATTCTATTTTAGCAGGCACTAAACCCATATTTCCTGCAATTGGCTCTATGATGATACAAGCTATATTATCATCATTATTGATTAAGTTTTTAACACTATCAATATCATTATAAACGGCTACTAGAGTATTTTTAGCTACATCGGTTAAAACTCCTAGTGAGCTTGGGGTGTTAAAAGTAGCTGCACCGCTTCCAGCACTTACCAATAAAGAATCAGAATGCCCATGATAACATCCTTCAAATTTGATGATTTTATCTTTTTTACTAAATCCTCTTGCAAGACGAATAGCACTCATAGTAGCTTCAGTGCCACTACTTACAAAACGGATTTTATCCAAATGTGGCCAATCTTTTAAGATAAATTTGGCCAATTTAGTTTCAGCTAAAGTTGGCGCACCAAAGCTCGAGCCATGCTCTAATGCTTTTTTACAAGCTTTTTCAATATCCTCATCACAATGTCCAAAAAGTAAAGGTCCCCAACTTTGCACATAATCTATATAAGTATTTTCTTCTATATCGCTAATATAAGCACCTTTGCCTTGTTTGATAAATAAAGGATTGCTACCTACACTTGCAAAAGCACGCACTGGGGAATCTACCCCACCTGCTATATACTCACAAGCTTCCTCAAAGGCTTTTTTATTGTTTTTCATTTTTACTCCTTTTATTGCTAGTAATATAATCATAAAGTGATTTTATTTCATCTTCTGTTAGCGAGTAAGTTGGCATAATGCTTTTTGCCTCTTGAGGTTGATTTAGAATTTTTCTAAAACGCGTATAAGGAGTGTTTTTAATACTTGGCACAATAAAAGGAATTTTTTCTCCATTTTTAGTGTAATAACCTAGTATTTGTTGACCTCCATCGCCATGACATTTAGCACAACTTATGCCTCTTGGATTTTTGTAAAGGGACTCTTGGTATTCTTTAGGAGAGATAAAATCTTCAGCCCAAGCACCATAAATTATAAAAAATAAAAATAATACAATTTTCATTCATTGCCTTTAACAAAAAAAGAAGTTTTGTTATGATACAATTTTTTAAGTTAAAGAAAGCTATAAAATTTAAGGAAAGAAATGACACTTTTAGATGGTAAAAAGCTAAGTGATAAGTTAAAAGAAAATTTAAAACAAGAAGTATTAGAACTTAAAGCTCAAAGTATAGAGCCTTGTTTGGCTGTAATTTTAGTAGGCGAGGATCCTGCTAGTGCTACTTATGTGGGTTCTAAAGCAAAAGCTTGCGAGCAATGTGAAATTAAGTCTTTAGTTTATAAACTTGATGTAAATACAACTCAAAATGAGCTTTTGGCTTTGATTAATACTTTAAATCATGATGATAGTATAGATGGAATTTTAGTTCAACTTCCATTGCCATCGCATATTAATAAAGATATAATCTTAGAAAGTATTAACTTTAATAAAGATGTAGACGGCTTTCACCCCTTTAATGTCGGAAATTTAAATCTTAATTTAAAAGGTGGTTTTTTACCATGTACACCTTTAGGCGTTATGAAAATTTTAGAACATTATGATATAAAATTACAAGGAGCTAGTGTAGTTGTAATAGGAGCTTCAAATATAGTAGGCCGTCCTATGGCTACTCTTTTGTTAAATGCTAATGCTAGTGTGAGTATTTGTCACATTTATACAAAAGATTTAAAAGCTTATACAAAAAATGCTGATATTGTTATCGTAGCAGCAGGTTGTCCAAATCTTTTAAAAGAAGATATGGTTAAAGAAGGTGTGGTGGTAATTGATGTTGGGATTAATAGAGTTGATGGAAAAATAGTAGGCGATGTCGATTTTGAAAATGTTAGTAAAAAAGCTAGTTATATCACTCCTGTACCAGGTGGAGTAGGGCCTATGACTATTGCTATGCTTTTAGAAAATACTATAAAATCAGCTAAAAATAGGATAAAAAAATGAAATTTTTGAAGAAAATTTATAAATTTACACAATCTTGGACGGGAACTTTAGTAGTTGTTTTATTGATTATATTTTTCTTTATACAAGCTTTTACTATACCAAGCGGTTCTATGAAAAATACTTTATTAGTAGGGGATTTTTTATTTGTAAAAAAATTTTCTTATGGTATTCCAACCCCGCATATTCCTTGGGTGGAAATTCCTGTTTTACCTGATTTTAATAAAAATGGACATTTAGTAAGTGGTGAAGGTCCTAAAAGAGGGGATATTGTGGTATTTAGATATCCGCATGAGCCAAAAATCCACTATGTAAAAAGATGTGTGGCCAAAGGCGGAGATGAAGTAGTTTTTGCAAATAAAACCTTATATGTGCGTATGGTTGAGGGTGATGAATATATGAAAGATTATTATCCTAATAAAACAAAAATTATAGGCGGAAGACTTTTTGTAAAAGAGCCTTTTGTGGAAAAAGGAATACATTATGATTCTAGAGTGGATATAGACAGTGTATTTTTTCGCTATTTAAATTTGGGGCAATTTGCTATGAAGCCTGCTTCTTTTGATGAATTAGGTGCTAATAATATTTATGGTTTTAATGCTTATTATTATAAAGTACCTGAAAATGAATATTTTATGATGGGCGATAACCGTGATCATTCTAGCGATAGTCGATTTTGGGGAAGTGTAGATTATAAATATATAGTTGGACAACCTTGGTTTATTTATTTTTCATGGGATGAAAATAAAAAAGTTAGATGGGAAAGAGTAGGGCGTTTAGTTGAAACTATAGAAAAAGATGAACGCTTTATTCATCATAATGAAAGCGACATAGAAGCTTTAGAATAATTACCCAAAGAAACAAATAAAAATAGTTTGTGTAGAAAATGTATAGTTTCTACACAAAATTTTTTAAAAATATACAATCTTGATTTTACTCGTAGAATTTTTTAAGCTCCAAGTTGTAACAATTACAAAAATTAAAATTAGTATAAGATAAAAGGATAGAAAATGCTAAGCCAAAGATCTCAAAATTTAGGAGAATCCTTAACTTTAGTAATGACTGATATAGCCAAAACTTTAAAAGCAAATGGTGAGAAAGTTATTAGTTTTTCGGCAGGTGAGCCCGATTTTGATACTCCAGAAATCATTAAAAAAGCAGCAATTGAAGCTATTGAAAAAGGTTGTGGAGCTTATACGCCAGTTGTGGGTATAAAAGAAGTTATAGAGGCTATACAATATAAATTTAAAAATGATAATAGTTTAGATTATAAAACAAGTGAAATCATTACCAATGTTGGTGCTAAACATTCTTTGTTTATGGCGATTGAGTGTTTAGTTGAAGAAGGTGATGAGGTTATCATTCCAAGTCCTTATTGGGTGAGTTATCCTGAAATGGTAAAATTTGCAGGCGCAACTCCTGTGTTTATAGAAGGTGAGGCAAAAAATGGATTTAAA
Source organism: Campylobacter sp. RKI_CA19_01122 (assembly GCF_025771325.1). NCBI lineage: Bacteria > Pseudomonadati > Campylobacterota > Epsilonproteobacteria > Campylobacterales > Campylobacteraceae > Campylobacter > Campylobacter sp. RKI_CA19_01122. The sequence goes on from NZ_JAKMPZ010000008.1 coordinate 62,441, forward strand.
ATCACCCCAAAACAATTAAAACAAGCTATTACTTCAAAAACTAAGGTTTTGATGTTTAATTCTCCATCAAATCCTACAGGAGCTATATATTCTAAAGAAGAAATAAGTGCTTTAGCTAAGGTTTTAGAAGGAACTAAAATAGTAGTTTTAAGTGATGAAATTTACGAAAAATTAGTTTATGATGGAGAATTTTGTGCTTTTGCACAAGTTAGTGAGGATGCTTTAAATAGAACTGTAAGTATTAATGGTCTTAGCAAATGTGGTGCTATGCCAGGGTGGCGTTTTGGATACATGGCAAGTAAAATGAGCGAGTTTAATAATGCTGTTAAAAAACTACAAGGGCAAAGTACATCAAATATTTGTTCAATCATCCAACACGCAGCTTTACCAGCCTTGCTTGGAAAAGCAGATAATGATATTGAAATGATGAGACAAGCCTTTTTAAAGCGTAGAGAATTAGCTTGTGAAATTTTAGCCAAAAGCGATAAGTTAAAATTAGAACAAATTCCACAAGGAGCTTTTTATTTATTTATATCTTGTAAAGAAGTTGATAATGATTCTATGAGATTTTGTAAAAGACTACTAGAAGAGCAAAAAGTAGCTTTGGTGCCAGGTATTGGTTTTGGCATGGAAGGGTATTTTAGGCTCTCTTACGCAACTAATGAAAAAGATATTATTGAAGGTTGTGAAAAAATCGTTGAATTTGTAAAAAACTACTAATTTCTTAAGCCTGTTAAAAACAGGCTTTCTTTCAAAAAAACTTATAAGCAAGTCTTTGGTATGATTATGCAAAAAATACAGGAAAAATAATGGAATTTGAAGTTCAATATAAAAGTGCAAATGCTAGAGCTTGTCGTATAAAAACTACACATAGTGAAATTTTAACTCCTATTTTTATGCCCGTTGGAACTTTGGCTGCGATTAAAAGTTTAGATGCTGTTGATATGAGTGAGATTTTAAATGCAAAAATTATTTTAGCAAATACTTATCATTTGTATTTAAGGCCTGGTTCTAAAGTGATTAAGCAAATGGGTGGCCTGCACGGTTTTAGTAAATTTGAAGGCTCTTTTTTAACAGATAGTGGAGGTTTTCAAGCTTTTTCTTTAAGTAAAAATTCAAAACCTGATGAAAAAGGTATTCAATTTAAAAGTCATATCGATGGAAGTTTGCACTATTTTACCCCGCAAAGTGTTTTAGATGCACAATATGATTTTAATTCAGATATTATGATGATTTTAGATGATTTAGTGGCCTTACCTGCAAGTAAAGAAAGGATAGAACTTTCTCTAAAACGCACTATAAAATGGGCAAAAGAAGCTATTGATTATCATAAGTTAAAACAAAGTCAAGGTGTGGGAATAGGGCAAAATATCTTTGGTATTATCCAAGGTGGGACTGATTTTGAAGCTAGAAAAATTTGCTCTCAAGCACTTTGCGAGATGGATTTTGATGGGCTTGCTATAGGTGGATTAAGCGTGGGAGAAGAAAATGAGGCTATGTATGATACGGTTGAAGCTATGATGCCTTATGTGGATAACAATCGCCCTAGATATTTAATGGGAGTTGGCACGCCTGAAGATTTAGTAGAAAATGTAGCAAGAGGTGTGGATATGTTTGATTGTGTGATGCCAACAAGAAATGCAAGAAATGGTACCTTATTTACTAGCTTTGGAAAATTTAATATCAAAAAAGCAGAATTTATCACTGATCATGCCCCTATAGACGGCAAATGTTCTTGCTATACATGTAAGAATTTTTCAAGGGCCTATTTAAATCATTTATTTAAAGCCAAAGAATTAACCTTTTTTAGACTTGCAAGTATTCATAATTTACACTATTATTTAAATTTGGTCAAGCAAATGCGTGAAGCTATTATTAAAGATGAATTTGAAAATTTTAGAAAAGAATTTTATAGGCAAAGAATGTGTTAAATGATACTTTAAAACAAATTATTAGCAATATTAATATATCAAATGCTTATTATGAATTTGATGATTTTGATATTTTCACTCTAGATATAACTAAAAATTCTAAAAGTGTATTTGTTTTTAAAGAAAATCAAATTTTTGAGTATAAAGATGAAAATTTGATTTTATTTTCTAATACGGAATTTATAGCTATATTAAAAGAAATTTTGCAAAATGAAAAAGAAAAAAATAATACCATTAACCTTTCTATAGAAAAAAGAGAGGAGTTGATTTTAGAAAATAAAAAAGTAAAGAATTTCTTGACAAAATATTTTATATTAAAAGTCAAGCTTAGTAAAAGTTATAACATGGTTTCTTCTGTTTTAGAGGCTTGTAAAATTTGTCATAGTAAGCATCATTTTATAAAGAAAAGTTTAAAAACAATTATTTTAAATTTAGCTGTTTTGGAAAAAAATATTAAAGAAAATATATCAAGATTAGAAGGGATTTACACTTATATTAATACCGCAAGAAATGAAAAAATAAATAAAAATATTTACTTTTTAAGTATTATGTCTGCAATTTTTTTACCTTTAAATTTAATCGTTGGATTTTTTGGTATGAATACCAAAAATTTATTTTTATCTGAAAATGAATACGGAACTTACTATATTTTAGCTGTGATTTTAACGATATTTTTTATTTTATTTTTATGGTATCAATTTAAAGATAAAAAAGAATTAGATTTGGATGAATTTTCTGTAAAAAAGAAGTAAGTGGTACGCCCAAGAGGATTCGAACCTCTGACCTTTTGAACCGCAATCAAATGCTCTATCCAGCTGAGCTATGGGCGCAAAAATAAAGAGTAATTTTATCAAAAAATTCTTAAAATTAGCAAAAATAAATATTTTTATAGAATTTTTATATTTTTATGCTAATCTTCTTTTTAATATTTTAGCTTAAGGCAAAGTCATGATACATAAGATTTTAATAGCCAATAGAGGTGAGATTGCAGTAAGGGTGATCCGTGCTTGTAGAGATTTGCATATACAAAGTGTTGCTGTTTATACTGAACCTGATTATGAGTGTTTGCATGTAAAAGTTGCTGATGAAGCATATAGAATAGGAACTGATGCCATAAGAGGGTATTTAGATGGTAAAAGAATAGTTGAGATTGCTAAAGCTTGTGGAGCTGATGCTATACATCCTGGATATGGTTTTTTAAGTGAAAATTATGAATTTGCAAAAGAATGCGAAGAAGCAGGGATTATCTTTATAGGTCCAAAATCAGATGTTATCCGCAAAATGGGTAATAAAAATATAGCAAGATATTTAATGAAAAAAAATGGAATCCCTGTAGTTCCAGGTACTGAAAAATTAAATCATTGCACATTAGAAGAAATCAAATTCCAAGCTTTAAAAATAGGCTATCCTGTAATTTTAAAAGCTAGTGGCGGTGGTGGCGGTAGAGGCATACGCGTAGTACATAAAGAAGAAGATTTAGAAAAATCTTTTGAAGCATGCAAAAGAGAAGCGCTAAGCTTTTTTAAAAATGATGAAGTTTTTATGGAAAAATATGTTATTAATCCAAGGCATATTGAATTTCAAATTTTAGCAGATAATTATGGTAATATTATTCATCTTTGTGAAAGAGATTGCTCAATACAAAGAAGACATCAAAAAATCATTGAAATAGCACCTTGCCCAAGTATTTCAGAAAAACTAAGAAAAACCATAGGAGTTACTGCAGTAGCTGCTGCAAAAGCTGTGGGCTATACGAATGTTGGGACGGTTGAGTTTTTACTTGATGATTATAATAGATTTTATTTTATGGAAATGAATACAAGAATTCAAGTAGAACACCCAATTACTGAAGAAATCACGGGGATTGACCTTATTACAAGACAAATTCGTATAGCAAATGGGGAAATTTTAGATCTTGAGCAAAGCGATATAAAACCAAGAGGTTTTGCGATAGAAGCTAGGATTACAGCAGAAAATGTGTGGAAAAATTTCATTCCAAGTCCAGGTAAAATCACAGAGTATTTTCCAGCTTTAGGGCCATCTGTGAGAGTGGATAGTCATTTATATAAAGACTATACTGTGCCACCTTATTATGATTCTTTACTTGCAAAATTAATTGTTAAGGGCTCAAGTTATGATAGTGCAGTTAATAGACTTGAGAGAGCTTTGAAAGAATTTGTGATTGATGATATTAGAACAACTGTTCCATTTTTGATTGCAATTACCAAAATAAGAGAATTTAGAAGAGGGTATTTTGATACTTCTTTCATAGAAACACATATGGAAGAGCTTTTGGAAAAGACAGAAGATAGACACCAAGAAAATAAAGAAGAAGTAATTGCTGCTATAGCTGCAGCCTTACAAAAGATAAAAGAAAGTAGGCAATCATGAGTTTTTTAGATGAATTAAAAGATATAAAAAAAGCACTCCAAAAAGAACAAGGTCAAACAAAAAAAGAAAAGGTTAAAGCGAGTAAAAGCGGAGTTAGTATGAAAAATACTGACTTAGATGCTATACAAAAAGACTTAGCTAAGCAAAATGAAGATAAAAAGCAAGAACAAGAATTTGAAGATATGTTTTTAAAAGAAGAGCGTTTAGCTAATGAATTTATGGAATTTGTAAAAAATAGTGATATTAAAAAGATCTAATGAATAATATTATTGGTTTTTGTACTTTAGAAGAAGAATGTCCTTATCTTGAAAATAGATATTGTAGAAATGAGTATAATTATATATCTTTTATTAACAAAGCGCAAAATCAAGAATTAGTTTCAAGAGGTTGGCGTCGCTTTGGTTCATATTTTTCAAGACCAATATGTAATGATTGTAATGAATGTCAAAATTTGCGTATTTTGGTAGAAAATTTCCATTTTAGTAAAAGCTATCGTAGGGTTTTAAAAAAAAATATAGCTACTAAAATAATCTTACAAAAACCTTCTTTAAGTGATGAGCATTTACTGCTTTATGAAAAATACCACCATTATCAAAAAGATAAAAGAAATTGGAAAATTTATGATTTAAATTTTAGAAAATATTACAATCTTTATGTAGATAATGCAGGTACTTTTGGATATGAACTTGATTTTTATATAGATAATAAGTTAGTTTGTGTTGATTTGATTGATATTTTAGAAGATGGAATTTCTAGTATATATTGTTTTTATGATCCTGATTTTTCACATCTAAGTCTTGGAAAATACTCGCTTTTAACAGAAATCAAGCTTGCACAATTAAAAAAATTAAAATATATTTATTTAGGATATTTTGTAAAAGGGTGTCAATCTTTATCGTATAAAGCCGATTATAGTCCAAATGAAATTTTAAAACACACTAGTGCTTTAGATGAACAGGCATTTTTGTGGAGTTAGGTTTATAGAGAGGATTTTATGCAAGTAGTGCAAACTTTAGAATCTGTTAGTGTTAATACTGATGATTTTTTAATGTTTAAATATTTTCAAGATCTTATCCGTAAAAATTTTTCTAAAGTCATAGGAAATAAAAACAAAACCTTATCTTTTTTTGTAGAAAATGAAATTCCTCAAAGAAGATATTTTTTAAAACTTGTTAATCATAAGTATAAAAAAAATACTGGAAACCAAATCGATAATCTTGCTTTTGCGCATTATAAGACCTTTAAATTAAATCTTGCTCAAGCAAATACTTTAAAGCCTGTAATCTTTGCTAAAATAGGTTTTGCACAAAAAAATATCTTAATAACTTTAAGTTCTAATGAAAAAATGTTTGCTGTATATTTAGAGCAATATTTTAAAGATCATAAAAGCATGTATGATGAGAAAAATTGTATTTTTTCAGTAGAATACAAAGATGATAATACTTTAAATCTTTTAGAAATTTTAGCAAGCGTAAATGAGCATTTAAAATATTGTGTGGATTTTACAATCAATGAAACTCAGCTTTTAGAATTTAGAAATAAAATGAAAAATAAAGCCAATACTAATTGGAAATTTAATGCTTTGGCTAAACTTTTTGAGAATTATTTCCAAACTTTAGGATGTAATTCTAGTGATGATTTTGCTACTATTAGACAAAATTATCTTAATTTAGTTAAAATTTATCATCCTGATCGCCATCAAGGTAAAAGCAAAATCGAACAAGCTTATTGTCGTGAGGAATTTGAAAAAATTCAGCTTGCTTATGAGAGTTTAAAATCTTTATATAAAAACAATACATAATCTCCAAATAACATCATTTTAAGTTGCAATTTATTAAAATTAATTTTTATAAAATTCTAGGAAGAAATTTTGGTTGCTGATAGAAAATTATTTTTTTTAAGTTGCATTCTAATAACTATAGGGATACTTTTTTCATATTCTTTAAGTGCTTTTACTGTGCTTTATTTAGAATATAATGAATTTCATTTTTTTATCAGACAGCTTTTTTTTGGACTTAGTGGTATAGCTATTATTTATTTTGTTTCAAGATTAAATCCTGATAGTAAAATGGCACATTATTTAATGATAAGTGTTTTGTTAATCTCTTTTTTATTTATACTTATTTTGCCTTTTTTACCGACCTTTCTTGCTACTGCAGCAGGTGGTGCTAAAAGGTGGATCAGGCTTGGTCCTTTATCTATTTCTCCTGTTGAATTTTTTAAGATAGGTTTGATTTATTTCCTTGCTTGGTCTTATACAAGAAGAATTGATGATAGCAAAAAAGCAATCAAACACGAAGTTTTAATTTTAATTCCTTATTTTATTTTAGCTGCTTTTGTTATTGGTTATATTTATATGACACAAAATGATTTAGGCCAAAGTGTTATCTCTTTTTTCTTGGTTTTTGCTTTAGCATTTTTTGCAGGAGCTAGTAAAAGACTTTTTGCTTTTGGCGTGGTTATTGTTGGAATGATTGGGGTTTTGGTGATTTTAAGTAATCAAAGAAGAATTCAGCGTATTTCTGCTTGGTGGGGAAATATCCAAGATGCGTTTTTACCTTTTTTTCCTGATTGGCTAGCAAGTGCTTTAAGAGTAAGCCATAACTCAGAACCTTATCAAATTTCACATAGTTTAAATGCTATAGCTCATGGTGGATTTTTTGGAGAAGGGTTGGGTCTTGGAACTTTCAAATTGGGATTTTTAAGTGAGGTGCATACGGATTTTGTTTTATCAGGGATTACTGAGGAAATAGGATTGTTAGGATTGAGCATTATATGTTTGATTTATTTGATGGTCATACTTAGAATTTTTAGAATTGCAGGGCGTTGTGAAAATAAGGTCCATTTTTTATTTTGTTCAGGTGTAGCTTTACTTTTATTATTTTCATTTTTTATGAATGCTTTTGGAATTATTTCTTTAACTCCATTAAAAGGAGTTGCTGTGCCACTTTTAAGTTATGGCGGCAGTTCTATGTGGTCTATTTGTCTTGGAATAGGTTATGTTTTAATGATTAGCAAGAAGGTAAAAATTTAAACTCATTAATTAAAATATATAAAAATTAACTTAAATAAAAAATATTCTATAACAACTCTTTACAAAAAACTTTTTTCTGCTATAATTATGCTCACATTTATTATAAAGGAGGCGGATATGAAGAAATACAGGCGTTTAAACACATTATAATCATTTATCAATTTTATTTTAATTTTAACAAAGGAAAAAAATGAAAAAAATATTATATGTTGTTTTAGCGTTATTTGGTATATTAGCTTTAGGTGCTTGTTCAAGCGATAAAAATCAAGCTAGTGTTTCTGGTGAAAAAGTTTATAAAGTAGGTATAGCTGCAAATTATCCTCCTTTTGATTTTATTAAAGATGCAAAAATTACCGGCTTTGATGTTGATTTATTGGAAGAAATTGCTAAAAGAGAAAATTTAAAACTTGAATGGGTAAATATGAGTTTTGATGGTTTAATTCCTGCCTTAAAAGCTGGAAAGATTGATATGATAGCTTCTGCTATGAGTTCAACTCCTCAAAGATTAGCAAGTATGGATTTTAGTGATACTTATTTCAATACTAAAAATTTATATTTAAAATTAAAAACAGATTCTAGCATTAGCGATAAACAAAGTTTGGAAGGTAAAAAAATAGGTGTTCAACTTGGAACTATTCAAGAAAGTGCTGCTAAGACTATTCCAAATGCTCAAGTAGTTGCAAGTGAAGAAATGTTAGCCGCGATTTTAGCTTTAAAAGCTGGCAAAGTAGATGCGGTTTTAACGGATAAAGATATTGGTAAAGGTTATTTAAAAACTAATGAAGAGCTAGAAGCATTTTTAGAAGAAAATGATGGAAGTTCAGGGTTTTGTATAGCTTTTGATAAAGGAAAACAAAATGAGCTTGTTCAAAAAATTAATGCAGGTTTAGAAAAAGTTAAAGCTGATGGTACTTACCAAAAAATCGTAGAAAAATACGATTTACAATAATTAACTTAAAGCCTTGATGCTTATATTCAAGGCTTTAAAAAAATATTCTATATCTTCTTTTGTATGCGTATAATGAAAACCCACTCTTAGCCAACCTGGTTTAGATTTTAATTCTTGATTGTCTTTTAGATTGAGTAAATCATGCCCATAAGGTCCTGCACAAGCACAACCTGCTCTTGTTTCTATCTTATAAGTTTTACTTAGTTTATAAGCTAAATCAAAAGGAGAAATTCCTTCTATATTAAAAGCAAAAATAGGTAATCTATTAGTGATATTTTTTGCATATAAGATCATTTTTGGAAAATTTGTACATTGTTTGAAAAAATATTCACAAAGTTCTTTTTCTTTTTTTTCTATATTTTTTAAACCTATTTCATTGCGTATTTTAAAAGCCAAACTTGCTCTAATAAGCTGAATAATTCCAGGTGTGCCACCTTCTTCTAAATTTTCAACTTCGCATAAATATTGTTGAGATGTTCTTGAAACATAGCCCACAGTTCCACCTGCTGCAAAGCTAGGGGTATTGCCACATAGATTTTTTTTGATAACAAGTAAGCCACAAGATCCTACACCTCCAAGTAGTTTATGAGAGCTAATAAACACTGCATCATAAAATTTAGGATCTAAATTAGCATAAGGAGCTAAAGTGGAAATATCAAAAGCAACTATACCGTTGTGTTGTTTGACTAAAGTGTAAATTTTTTTATAATCACTTAAAATTCCTGTAACATTAGAAGCTGCATTAAAGCTTGCTATGATTTGTCTGTTTTTGGATTTTTGTAATAATTTTTCTAAAAAATTAAAATCTAATTCTCCATTTTTATCTAAGGGTACTCGAACGCATTCACACAAAGCTTCTCTAAATGAAAGTTCATTAGAATGGTGTTCATAGGGTCCAACTACAACCAAAGGTAAGGTATTTTTGTCTGTATTTTTAAAATATTTTTCTTTAATAAGTGGTGGTATATATAGACCTAAAAGTTCTTGAAATTTTTTTATAGCTGCTGAAGATCCACTCCCACAAGCTATAAGAGCAAAACTATCATCTAATTCAAGGTATTTTTTTAAATTTATTCTTGCGTTTTCATAATGCTGTTGTGTGATAAAAGAATTTAAAGAGCTATCTGAATGTGTATTTGCATAGGTAGTAAGAATTTTTTTAATTTCTTTTTCTATGCTTTTTAGTGCTAAAGCGCTAGCTGTAAAATCAAAATAATATATTCCTTTTTTTAAAATAATATCTTGTTTTAGTTTTTCAATATCCAAAAAAAATCCTCTAATTTTTTGTTAAAATTATAACATACAAAATATTTATTTTAAGGATGTGATTATAAAATTTGGTGATTTTTCAAAACGCTGTGAAACTTTGGAGCTTGAAAGTATTTTTGATTTTTATAGTATTTTTGATGAGTTTGAATTTGATTTGAAATTAAGTTTATATGAAAATATCTTAAATGTTTTTATTTTGAAAGCCTTTGATATTTTAGCTTCTTTAAATTTAGATGAGAATGCTTTAAAAGCTTTGAGTGTTTTAAGTAAAAACGATAGAAAATGCTATTCTATTAATAAATCTATTCCGCATTTTCAGGCTCTAGGACTTATTAATAAACTTTTAGAGAAAAATATTTTGATTTTAGAAAAAAGTCAAGAAAAGCCAATCATAAAAAACAAAAGACAGAAAGTTAAAAAAGAATTACGCTCTTATAATATACAAGATAAGGTTGTTTTTAAAAATCAAGGATTAAGATTTTTCTTTTATTTTATATATCCTAAACTTAATTTAATCGCGATGAAAAAATACAATGAATTAATAGAACTTATCCAAGAAAATTTGGAAAAATACCAAAGTTTTACTTTTGAACTTTTATGTAAAGAATTTTTAGCAAAAAAACTTAAAGTGGATCAAGTGTATAGCTTTTGGAATTATTATCATGAAATAGACTTGTATTATCATGAAAACAATTTTTGTGTTTTAGGTGAAGTTAAATTTAAAGAAAGAAAAATATGTAAAAATGTTTTAAATATTTTAAAAAGTAAAGCAAAACAGTTGCAAATTCAACCTAATTTATATGTGCTTTTTTCAAAGAGTGGCTTTAGTAAAGAGCTTATTCTAAATAAGGAGCATAATTTGCTTTTATATACTTTAGAAGATTTTCAATTTTTAATTAAGGATTAAGTGTGGATGAGAATATTTTAAAAAGTTTAGATTCTAGTGAAAAAGAAAACTTACAACAAGGATTAAAAGCCTTAATAGAGCAAACCTATGTTATAGAAAATGAATATAAGCAACTTAATGAAAACTACACTGCATTAAGACAAATGGTAAGTGAGATTATAGAGGTTTTGCCTATGGCTTTGTGGATTTTAGACGCAAATAAAAATATTATTTTGCAAAACAACCTAGCTACACAAAAGCCAAAGCTTTTAGAATGCATTGATCTTGATAAAACACATTATGAGCTTGAGTTTGATCATAAATTTTATCTAATCAAAATCACCTCTCATACTGATAAACTTATAGTAAATGCAACAGATATTAGTGATGAAAAAAGAAATGAAAGGTTAGCTAGTATGGGAACAGTTGCAGCACACCTAGCGCATGAAATACGCAATCCCATAGGTTCTATTTCTTTATTAAGCTCTACTTTGTTTGAAAGAAGTGAGTTAAAAAATAAGCATATAGTTTTAGAAATCCAAAAAGCAATTTCAAGAGTAGAGCGTATTGTAAATTCTACTTTACTTTTTACAAAAGGAGTACATGTTAATTTAAATGAATTTAATTTAAAAGAGTTGCAAGATGAGTGTGAGCAAGCTATTGGAGCTTATAATTATCTAGCTAACATCGATTTTAAATTTGAATTTTTAGATTTAAAAATCAATGCAGATAAATCTTTACTTGCTTTAGTTTTGCAAAATTTACTTTATAATGCCATAGATGCTATTGAAGAAAGCGAAAATGATGATGGTTATATAAAGGTTAAGTGCGAACAAAAAGAAGATAGGGTTTTTATTAAAGTTTATGATAATGGTGTAAGTATCAAAGATAAAAAAATGGTTTTTGAGGCTTTTAAAACAACTAAATTAAAAGGTAATGGTTTAGGTCTTTCTTTATCAAAACAAATTATTGATGCGCATAATGGAGTTTTAGGTTTTGATGAAAATCCAAAATGTTTTTTTATAGAGCTTAAAATTTAAGCTCTATAAAATAAATTTTTTCTTAAAATAATAAAAATATTTGTCCTCATAGCTCAGCTGGATAGAGCGCAGAATTCCTAATTCTGAGGCCGCAAGTTCAAACCTTGCTGGGGACACCATTTCAAGGAAAAAGATGTTTCATATAGTCTTAGTTGAGCCTCGCATACCACAAAATACAGGAAGTATAGGCAGAATGTGTTTTAATGCAGGTTTTGCTTTACATATTATCAATCCACTTTTTAGTATTGATGAAAAGGCAGTTAAAAGAGCAGGGCTTGATTATTGGAAAAAATTAAATCCTTTTTTATGGGATAATTTAGAAGATTTTTTAAAAGAGTATGAAAAATTTCAAGATAGATTTTTCTTTGCGACAACTAAAACTACTCAAGCTTATTTTGATGTAAATTATCAAAAAGGTGATTTTTTATTTTTTGGAAGTGAAAGTTTTGGTTTACCTATGGATTTAATGCAAAAAAAATGGGAAAATGCCATTACTATACCGATGAAAGATTGTGGTAGAAGTTTAAATTTAGCTACAAGTGTAGGCATAGTGAGTTATGAAGCTTTGAGGCAAAATTTTGCCTCTTTTGAAAAATTTTAATGATTTAAAACTTGATTTAAAAATTCTTTCAATCTTTCATTTTTTGGGTTTTCAAAAGCTATTTTAGGACATTCATCTACTGCTATAATGCCTTTATCCATAAAGAAAATTCGATTAGCTACATTTCTTGCAAATCCCATTTCATGTGTAACTACAAGCATGGTTAGACCTTCTTTAGCTACTTCTTTCATGATATTTAAAACTTCACCTATCATTTCAGGATCTAAAGCTGAAGTTGGCTCATCAAATAAAATCACATCAGGATTCATCATTAATGATCTTGCTATGGCAATACGCTGTTTTTGTCCACCTGAAAGCTTATGAGGAAAATAATTTTCTTTATCACTTAGGCCAACTTTTTTGAGTAATTCTCGTGCTTTTTTTACTGCTTCATCTTTACCCATGATTTTTGTTTGTACTGGTACTAGGCATAAATTTTCCAAAACATTTTTATTATTAAAAAGATTAAAATGTTGAAACACCATGCTAACTTTTTGTCGAATTTTATTGATATCTGTTTTTTTATCAAGTATATTAATGTTATTGATATAAATATTACCACTATTTGGTGTTTCAAGTTTATTTAAACAGCGTAAAAAAGTACTTTTTCCACCTCCGCTAGGCCCTATAATAGCAATAATATCACCTTTATGTACTTCAATGCTAATATCTTTTAAAACTTCTAAATCTCCATATTTTTTAATCAAATTTTCTATTTTAATCATGTTTATTTAATCTCATTTCTATAAATTTTGCAATCAGTGTTAAAATTTTAACGCTTACATAATATACAAGCCCTGTAAAAATAATAGGTTTAGGGTTGTAATAAATTGCTTGTAGGCTTTTACTTTGCATGGTAATATCCATAACGCTAATATAGCCCACTATTGAAGTTTCTTTAAATAAAGAAATAAATTCATTCATTAAAGAAGGTAAGATATTTTTAATCGCTTGCGGAAAGATGATTAGTCTCATAGAAGCAGAATAATTAAGCCCCATTGCTCTTGATGCTTCCATTTGTCCTTTGTCTACACTTTGAATTCCACTTCTTACGATTTCAGCTACATAAGCAGAACTATTAAGTCCAAGTGCAATAATAGCTACATAAAAATTATCACTCCAAGTAGCAAAAATCACTACTGAGAAAATCAAAAGCTGTAAAAGCAGAGGGGTTCCGCGTATGATATCGATGTATTCATCTATAATAAAATTTAAACTTTGGATTTCTAAAAATCTTAAAAATGCTAGGAAAAAACCAAGTGCTATTCCTATTAAAATTCCACCCACTGTTAAGCCAAGTGTTGTGAAATAACTATGAACATAAGCTTTGGCTTCTATAGTATAAGCATATTCTCCTGTAGCTAAGCCATTTTGATCTTTAACTTGTAAAATTTCAATAGGAAATGAAAAATAAGCCCAAAAAACAATAATGGCAAAAAATACAAAAATTTTCATCGTATTTTGTTTCAATTTAAACACCTTATAAAATTTTAAAAAAACTAAGTGTATAAAAATTAAGTTTTCTTTTTACTTAAAAGCATTTTTATGTGTTTTTTGGTAAATATCGTGAGTTAAATTTTCACATAGCTGTAAAAAATAAAATAAAATTAATATAAAATTATATTTTTTTGTAGCAAATTCATTTTTTTATGATAAATTTACACTCGATTAAATTATAAAAAGGAGATAAATATGGATTTAATATCCCAATTTGTTGGCTTTGTAAATAATCAGTATTATTCCATTTTGGTTATTTTGCTTATTATTGTAGGGTTTTATTATAGTTATTTGACGGGTTTTGTGCAATTTCGAATGCTTCCTTATGTGTTTGACATTTTGACAGAAAAGCAAGAAAAACATGAAAAACACCATATTACTCCTTTTCAGGCTTTGATGATTTCAACAGCTTCAAGAGTTGGTATAGGAAATATTGCAGGTATTGCAGTAGCGGTTGTTTTGGGCGGGCCTGGCGCTTTGTTTTGGATGTGGGCTATGGCATTTTTTGGTGGTGCTTCAGCTTTTGCAGAAAGCACTTTAGCACAAGTTTATAAAAGTCGTGATGGAAAAAGTTTTAAAGGTGGCCCTGCTTATTATATTAGTAAAGCTTTAAATTTAAAATGGCTTGGAGCTGTTTTTGCGGTGATTTTAATCATTACTTATGCTTATGGATTTAATGGACTTCAAAGTCAAACTATGACTTCAGCATTTGAGTTTTATTATAAAGGTATGGTTGATGCTAGTGAAGTAAGTTTTTCGCAAAGTTGGTGGCCTATTGTAATAGGGGCTATTTTGGCTATTTTTGCTGCTTATATGTTTTTTGGTGATCATACTAAAATAGGTAAAGTAAGTTCGGTTATCGTTCCTATTATGGCGATGATTTATGTTGGTTTATCTATTATAGCGATGTTTATGAATTTTGATAAAATTCCTGAAGTGTTTTCTATGATTTTTAAAAGTGCTTTTGATTTTGAAGCTATTTTTGGTGGATTTGCAGGTTCTGCTTTGGTTATAGGTATAAAAAGAGGATTATTTTCTAATGAAGCAGGTATGGGTTCAGCACCAAATGCAGCAGCTTCTGCTCTTACAACTCACCCTGCAAAACAAGGGGTTATTCAAGCATTTTCTGTATTAATTGATGTGATTATTTGTACAAGTTCAGGATTTTTGGTATTATTTTCACTTGCTTATGCTAATAATATTGGTGTAGACGGTAAGCCTATTTTAACAGCACTACCTTTAGTACAAGAATCCATGAAAGAATATTATGGAAATCTAGGTGTACATTTTACTACTGTTAGTATAGTTTTATTTGCTATTACTTCTTTGATAGGAAATTACTATTATGCTCAAGCAAATATTAAATACCTTACTCAAAATCCTATTATTATTAATCTTTTTAAAGCAAGTGCTGTGCTTATGATTTTTATTGGTGCAAATATGGATTTAAAATTTGCGTGGGATTTAGCTGATACCACTATGGCGTTTATGGCTACGATTAATATTATTTCTATTTTATTGCTTGGTGGTATAGTGAAAAAGGTATTAAAAGATTTTAGCGAGCAAAAAAGACAAGGTAGAGATCCAGTGTTTAGCGCTTCAAAGCTTGGTATTAAAAACGCAGAGTGTTGGGACTAATGATAGATTATATTATTATTGCTTTGTTTATAGCTTTTATGGTTTTTCTTGTGTTTGGCTTTAACCGCCAAATGCAAGAAAAAGCCAAACAAAGAGAAGAAAAATTAAAAACAAAGAAAGATTTTAAAAAAAATAGGTAAAATACACTAAAAAATTTTTAAAAAAGAGTGTAAAATGAAATTGTTAATAGAAATAGGCACAGAAGAACTTCCTGCTATTCCTTTATTAAAAGAACTTCCAAATATTACTAAAAAATGGGAAAAGATTTTACAAGAGTATCATTTAGAATCTGAATTTAAATTTTTCTATACTCCTAGAAGATTGGTTTTTATCCATGAAAATTTTAAAGAAAAACAAGATGATTCTTTTGTGGAATTTATAGGCGCACCTAAGGCGATAGCTTATAAAGATGGAAAGCTTACTCAAGCAGGATTTAGCTTTTTAGAAAAAAGTGGTTTAAAAGAAGAAGAGCTTGAATTTAAAGAAATTAAGGGTAAAGAAGTATTGTATTGTCAAAAACAAGTACAAGGCTTGCAAAGCAAGGTGGTTTTAGCTCAAATGATCGAGGCTTTTTTAAAAAGCTTGAGTTTTGGTAAAACTATGAGATGGGGTGATGGTAGATTTGAATTTATCAGAGCTATTCGCTCGCTTTGTTGTATTTTAAATGATGAATTGATTGAGTTTGAAAGCTATGGCGTTAAAAGTGCAAAAAGTACTTTTGTGCATAGAAGTGTTAGTTATGATTTGATAGCTTTTGCGAATATTGATGAGTATTTTAAAACTTTAGAGCAAAATTATATTATTTTAGATCAAGAACAAAGAAAAAAGCTTATCATTGAACAGTTAAAGACACTTGAAAAAGAAAATGATATTACTATTGCAGAAGATGATGAGCTTTTAGCTGAAGTTGTAGCTATCACAGAGTATCCAAAGGCATTATTAGGGCATTTTGAAAAAGAGTATTTAGAAATCCCAAGCGAAGTGATAATTACTTCTATGAGAGAAAATCAACGCTATTTTGCAGTATTTAAAAACAATACTTTAAGCAATCATTTTATTGTAGTTTCTAATGCGGTTTGTGAGGATTATTCTAAAATCATTAATGGCAATGAAAGAGTTTTAAGAGCAAGATTAAGTGATGCGATGTTTTTTTGGAAAAATGACTTAGCACAAGGCTTAAATAATGATAAAATAAGCCAAATGGTTTATCTTGAAGGACTTGGAACCTTAAAAGATAAAATTATTAGAGAACAAAAAATTGCTACTAAGCTTTGTGAAGTTTTTGCTAATACTCAAAAAGATGAAATTTTAAAAGCTATAGAATACTCAAAAGCTGATCTAAGTACTCAAATGGTGTATGAATTTACTGATCTTCAAGGCATTATGGGATCTTATTATGCTAAGGCTATGGGTATGAGCGATGAGCTTGCTTTGGCGATTAAAGAACAATACCTTCCAAATGGCGATAATTCAGCTATGCCAAGTAATGAATTTAGTTCTATTGTAGCTTTGGCTTATAAATTTGATACACTCGTGGGGCTTTTTTCAGTGGGGAAAATCCCAAGTGGTACAAAAGATCCTTATGCTTTAAGAAGAGCAGCAAATGGTGTTTTAAAAATTATTCTAGCTTTAAATAAAAATTTTGATCTTAAGATATTTTTAGAAACAATAGCTAGTGAGTATAAAAGCTTTGATTTGAAAATTTTATTAGACTTTATCTTAGAGCGTTTATATACTTTTTATGAGGTTAATGCTTCTTTTGTTAAAGCTGTGCTTAGCTCTAAAACTTATGATGTTATTTATATTGATTCTTGTATTAAAGCTTTAATACAAAGTGCAAATAAGGCAGATTTTAGTCAAAATTTTGCTACTTTTAAGCGCTTGGCAAATATTGCAATATTAAGTGAAGTTCAAATTAATGAAAATTTGTTTAACATTCAAGAGGAAAAAGATTTATACCAAGCTTTTATGCAGTGTAAAACAAAAGAAAATAATACCCAAGAGCTTTTAGAAAGCCTTTTTGCACTAAAACCACAAATTGATGCTTTTTTTGATAAAGTAATGATTAATGACAAAGATGAAAATATTAAAAACAATCGTCAAGCTTTAGTATGTGCAATTTATCGTGAGTTTTTAAAAATAGCTGATATTAAAGAGCTTAGTATATGAGAAAAATTCTTTTTTTACTTTGTTTTTTGGTATTTGCATTAGAAGCTAGAGAGATTGAGCTTGTAAAAGGGCAAGTAGTTTTTTTAGAATTTGATAAAAATAATTTTTTACAAATTAGCTCAAATTCTAAAAAACTTCCTTTTTTTGAGTATAAAAATAAAGCCATTGTTAGTATAGCCATACCTTATAAAAATCCTAAAGATAGAAAATTAATAGCTGAATTTAAAGATAATTCCAAAGAAGAAATTAACATAAAATTTAGCGAAGGAAACTATAAAAAAGAATTTTTAAAAGTTAGTGCTTCTAAGGTTAATCCACCTAAAGAAACACTTGATCGCATTAGCAAAGAATATCAAGAAGCTATTAAGGTTTATAATACTTATACTAATATGGCTTTATTTGAAGGCAATTTTACATACCCTTTAGAAAGTAAAATTACAAGTGCTTTTGGAAAAGCAAGATTGTTTAATGATACTCTTAAAAGTTATCATAGCGGAACTGATTTTAGAGCAGCAAGTGGGACAAAAATTTATGCTAGCAATGATGGTATTGTAAGGATTGCTTCAAATCGTTATTATGCAGGAAATTCAGTGGTAATTGATCATGGATATGGGATTTATTCTCAGTATTATCATCTATCAAAACTTAATGTAAAAGTAGGACAAAAGGTAAAAAAAGGTGAGCTTATAGGTTTGAGTGGAGCTAGCGGTAGGGTTACAGGACCGCATTTGCATTTTGGAATTTTAGTTAATGGTGTGCAAGTTGATCCACTTGATTTTATAGCCAAATTTAATGCTTTATAATGATAGTTTTTAGCGAGTTTTTTCAAAATTGGATTGATAAATATTACTCCCAAGCTGTGAGTGTTGGTAAAAATGGAGATTTTTATACCGCAGTTAGCGTGGGAAATCTGTTTGGAACACTCTTAGCTAATCATTTTTTAAAACTTATAGATGATAAAAAGCTAATTTTACCGGTTGAAGTTGTAGAAATAGGGGCAAATGAAGGGCATTTAATGCTTGATTTTATACAAGCTCTATACACTCTTAGGGCCGATATTTTAGAGCAGATTGAGTGTTTTATCATAGAGCCACATGAAAAATTAAAACGTGTTCAAAAAAAACTTTTTGATGAGTATGATTTGGATGTAAAAATTTATAATTCTTTGGAAGAATGTCATTTTAAAAACGCCTTTTTTTACGCTAATGAATTATTTGATTGTTTTGCGTGTGAGCTTATAAAAGATAGAACAATGGCATATGTTGATGATGATTTAAACATTGTTTTTAAATCTATGAATGAGGATCTTTTAAAAGAATGTGAAAAATATTCTATCACTAATAGCGAGCTTTGTATTTCTTATAAACCCTTTTTATCCAAATTAAAACAAACCTGTGAAAAACTAACTTTTGCATGTTTTGATTATGCAAAAAAAGAAGAAAAAATTAGTATTAGAATGTATAAAAATCACCAAGTGTATAATCTTTTTGAAGAAAACTTAAAAGATTTTTTTGCTAAAAGCGATATTACATATAATGTAAATTTTGATCATTTTTTACAAGTTTTAAAAGAAGAGGGCTTTGAGGTGTTAGAATATAAAAATCAAAATCAAGCCTTAATTGATTTTGGCTTAGAAGAAATTATCGAGCAAGTTAAAAATATTAACCTCCAAATTTATAAAAACTTTATCAACCAAAGTAAAAATTTGATGTTTAACTTTGGCGATAAGTTTAAGTTTTTAGAATTTAAGCTTTAAAATCACTGCTTGTAATATCAAGCCCAAAGCCTTTTAAGCCTATAAATTCTTTATCGGTATTTTGACTTAGAAGTTTGATTTTTGAAATTTTTAAATACCTTAAAATTTGCGCTCCTATGCCATAATTTTTAAATTGTATATTTTCTTGTTTTTCATTTTTCATGAAAATGATTACACCACCTTTTTGACTTAAAAATTCAATCTGTTTTAATAATTCATTAAATTTATTAGAAGTTAGAAGCTCAAAGTCGCTTCCACTAAGATAAAATTTAACATTCTCGCATTCTTTCAAAGTGCCAAAGCTAAAAGCTATGTGTTCATTTTCATTGTGATCTTTAAAAGTCATTTTTTTAGCTTTAAAACCTGCTAAAATACTTTCTTCTTCTTTAATTAAAGAAATCAAACTTTCATTTTTTAAACGATACTCGATTAAATCTGAAATAGTAATCATATTAATATCGTGTTTTTTGCAAAACTCAAGCAAATCGCTTCTTCTGGCCATATCTCCATTATCTTTAACAATTTCACATATTACGCATGCTTCTTTTAATCCTGCCAAACGACATAAATCCACTGTTCCTTCTGTATGGCCCGTTCTTTCTAAAACTCCACCTTTTTTTGCTATCAAAGGATTAATATGTCCAGGACGCACAAAATCACTCGCCTTTGCATTATCATCAGCAAAAATTTGTATAGTCATATCTCTTTCGTAAGCACTTACTCCTGTTGTTGCATTTTTTGCATCGACAGTGATGGTAAAAGCTGTTTCGTGATTTGATGTGTTTTTAGGTACCATTAAAGGTAGTTCAAATTTTTTAGCTAAGTTCTCACTTAACGCTACGCATACTACACCTCTTGCGTGAGTGATGGTAAAATTTACTTTTTCTTGTGAGCTAAATTGTGCAGGGAAAATCAAATCCCCTTCATTTTCCCTATCTTCTGCATCCACCATTACCAACATCTTACCATCTTGAAGTTCTTTTATAGCTTGTTCTATACTTATATATCCCATAAAATCATTCCTTGAAAATATTTTAAAAATATTATAGCATTTTTCTTGACATTGTATAAAAAATAATATATAATATCACTTTTAATTTAAATAAAAAATTTCTATTGGGGTATCGCCAAGCGGTAAGGCAACAGGTTTTGGTCCTGTCATTCAGGGGTTCGAATCCCTTTACCCCATCCACTTCATATGATGCCGCGAAGTAGAGCAGTGGTTAGCTCGTCGGGCTCATAACCCGAAGGTCGGGAGTTCAAATCTCCCCTTCGCAACCATTATATAAAAATAATTTATAATCTATTTCAACAGATGTTTTTTAGCAATATTGAAATCAAATTAATTTAAAATTTCTAAAATTATTGAAATTTTAAAAATACAATACAAAGAATAAAATAGATAAAATATATTTAACAAGAATAAATGGCGAGTTTAATAGGCGTATGATTTATTAATTAATATTGCACATGCTTTGTATTTTATTGTAAAAATGTAAAAAAATGATATTTTTTGCTAAATAGGTAATGTATTAAAATTTTTAGAGTGCAAGAAAAAAACAATATTGATTTAAAGTCTAACAAAGAAAAATATTTCTTAATTGATGAAGAGCAAATGGGAGGGGCTTTATATTTTAAAGCCGGATACAACAAGATAGTATTATAAGCTGCTAACTACTTAATCATTTCTTGATTAAATTCTTTAAGATCTATAAATAATAAATCTTTATAATGATTAGCAAATGCTTTTTTTAAGGTTTTATTAAATATTTCATTATGAATATTCATTCTAAGATTCTTTAGATAAGTATAATAATGAGTAGTGTTAAGTTCTTTAATAAAACATTCATAGTTTTTTAAATTCACAGCCATTATCTGTGAGTATGCTAAATTCTTTTATGAGTATTATTAGTTTTTAAGATAATAACAAAACTTTTAAGATATGCTAGTATATCTTGTCTTTTTAGGAGATAAAGCTACAGTATAATCAATTCTTGTAACTAAATCTATCATAGTAAGTATATATTTTTATTTTATTATCGACATATTTTATAGTATCTATTGCCCAAGTATTCATAGGAGTTGTTTTAAGATTTTTTAGTTATCTATTTTTAACTCTCTCTTGTAGCTTTTATTTTGGCCTAGATAATTAATTCTTGTAAGTGTTATTCTCATTTTATCTTTAGAGATGATTCTTCCTATGGTGGAAACACTAGGAGGTAGGCTTTAAAAAATAATACAATCTTTCTTTATCTAAATTTATATAAATATGCCTAAGTATTTTAATATTTAAAGTAATTTCCAAATCAAAAGAACTTCTTATATTTTTTACTTTAGTGTATTTTGTATTTAGGGTATTTAAATTATCATTATTTTTGTGATAAATTTCTTGTTTTCTAAAAAGTGTCTTTTTATCTATATTAAAAGCTTTTAAAGTAGCTTTTAAACCATGATGCTTATGAAAGATATAATTTTTATTCTTTGTTCTATTATTTTATGTTTTATTTCAAAAATATAACTATATTCTCTTAATTTAGCAAATCCTTTTATACATCTAAATAAATAATCTGTTTGGATAAATATTCCTTAGTTAGTTTTATTAATCAAATATTTCTTGATTGGTAAATAAAAGATAGTAGTTTTATTAACTAAGAAAGTGCCAAATGTGTTCGAACTTGTGTGATAATATTTTATCTTGATGTTTTTAATCTTCACATTGAAGCAATATAAAATAAGTATAAGAAATTAATTTTAAAATATTTTGTATAATTATTCTAAGGTATATTAGCAATTATTATGCTATTGTAATAATAATCAAGATTTATTTAATGATTACTCTCTCTTTTTTTTATGAGTCATTAAATGATATAAGAATAAATTATACTCTTGTTTTCTAAGTTGATAACATGAAATAATATTTATTATATACTCTTCTTGAGTATTAAAGATAATAAATATCTAACCACTGCAATAATCTTTAAAAAATATTGATTAAGTTTGATGTTGAAATAATGTATGCCGTACTGCCTTCTATATAGTATGAACTACAAGTAAAATTCTTTCTTTTTTTTAAAAATATGATCTTCTTCATCACTTGATTGATATAACTAAGCCATATTTATATGTAAATCACTGATTTGGTCTTGTTAAAACCAACTACAATGAAGCTTAAAATAAATATAGCAGTTTTGATTTTTAAACATTTGAAGAAATGGAATAAAAATCCTGAAAAAATTATCAATTATTTTAAAATAATTATAGATAAACATGACAATGAGATAAATATATAGTATTAATTTTAAAATCCAATTTTATACAAATCCAACATAATAAAGATTTTCATCACTTAGTTATTTTAAACAAACAATTGCGTTAAAAAATGAAATCATAAATAATGCTATGAAAAATATATCAAACTTATAGGATAAAATTTTTAAGTAAAAAACTATAAATGGAGTGCGGTTGTAAATATCAAAGAAACTACACCAATGAATGATTTAGAAAATCTTTTTTAAACACTTTTAAAAATACGGCTTTTAATGCCATTAAATAGCAATCACCGTGATGAAGAAGAGAAGAAGCAAGATAAGGTTTTCAAAAGAAGCACCTTTTCTTCTCTAAATAAAATACACCTTATAGGTGCCATATGTTTTGTGCTAAAATGGGTGCGGGGGCTGTCTGAGTGCGTAGCACGGAAAGCGGACAAAGTCTGCCGCTTAATATTAAGATTAAACAGATATATCTAAAAGCTGATCTTTTTTATTGTCTGCTTTATCTGTATTTGTAGAATTACTTTGTTCTTCTTTTTTAGCTTCAGCTTCTACTTTTTTTGTATCTTCTTGCTGTTTAGCAATCGCCTCTTCTAATGCAGGTTTATCTCGATATTCTACTTTGGTATCTACCAAGCCGTGACAAGTATTAACAAACATTAACAATATCCTGTCCATTTGCAAAAAGCATCTTGATAAATAGGTTGATGTATTGTTTGGCAATTATGAAAAGTTGCACAAGTTATACTTCTACCTTCTATATATTCTTGTTGTGAATTATTAAAATTTTTCTTGCTATGATAACTATGATTTGAAGCTGAAACAAGACTAGATAATGAAGCAATAACTGCTAAACCTAAGATAATTTTTTTCATTTTTGAGTCTTTCTATGATTATTTTTGATATATGAATAATTATAAAAGTCAAAAAATTAATTTAATATTAAATAACAGAAAAAACAAAAATTTGTTTAAACATTGAAAAAAATTACTCAACTTTTTTTGTTTTTTCTCTCGCGTATGCGTATGTATTTTTTTATATATTTTTTAAAAAAAGAAAGGCTGTCTGAGTGCGTAGCTGTAAGGGGTATTTTAAAAAGAATATGTAACTATCTATAGCTTTAAGGTTTGGAGGATAGTTACATAGAAAACTTAAATAATTTTATATAATTACATAAATATTTTATAGGAGTGTATAATGAATAAGATTGACACTATCGCAAATTTTTTAAATAAAAAATCTAAAAAATGTTTAGCTATAAATGGGTCTTGGGGTATAGGTAAAACTTATTTATGGAAAGAAGTTGAAAATAAACTTTCTAAAGATAAAAAAGTTGTTTATATAGATCTTTTTGGCAAAGAAAGTTATAAGCAAATATTAGAAGAAATAGTTGTAAGCCTACATGGAGATTATAATAAAATTACCAAAACAACTTTTAAAGGTTTAGAAGGTTTGGTTAAAAGTATAAGTGGCGGCTTAATAGATATAGATAGTGATGCTATTTTTTCCTTTTTAAAAAAGGAAGACTTTTATAATATTATTGTGTGTTTTGATAACATAGAAAGAAAATCTGACAATCTTTCTTTGAAAGAAATTTTAGGACTTGTAAATTTACTTAAAGAAGAAAAAGAATGTAATGTTGTTGTGATTTTTCATGAGGAAGAATTAAAAGAACAAGATAACAATCTGGCTAAAAACAATAAAGAAAAACAGACTAAACAATACAATAGTAAAAACTGGTATCAAATATACAAAGAAAAAGTTATTGATATTGTGAAATAACGATAAAAGACAATGATGAAGTAGCAAAAGCAATCATAAAAGATAGAATAAATAAATATACTAAAATTACAGATGAGATAAGAAATATTATTGAAAATATTATTTTCGAAAGATATAAAGAACAATGCAATGGAAATCTAAGATTATTATATCATGTGTTAGAGCATATAGATTATTTTAATACGCAATGTTTTTTATTGTTTTGCAAGTATGACAATAAAAAAACATTTTCAGATGCTCTAAAATTAAATTATATCTCATTAATATTTCAAATTAAAAAATACCTTTCTATTAAAATAGAGAAAATAGATTTAGCTTCAGGCTATTATCATCTTTATGAACAATACCTAAAAAATATGTTTTATTTAAATAAAGAAGAAAAATACCAACTAAGACGCGATTTTTATCAAACTTTAAAAATTGAACTTTATTATAAACTTCAAAACTGCAAGATAGAATATTTGGTAGGTAATTTAAGTGATGAGCAATTTGTAAAAGGTATTGAAAATTCACTCCTAAAAATAGACTTTTATTCAAAAAATGGAATGACACGCTATCCTTATGGTTTTTATCAAAATTTACTTTCAACCTATGCGCAAATTACAAAGAAAAAATTAAGCAACATAGAAGAAAAAATTAATCAGCATTATATAGAAGCTCTTGTTATAGAAGAATTTAAGTTTGATCTTAATCATGATTATAGATCTGACATAGCACTTTTAAAATTATTAAAAGATGAAAAATGGAAGCGTTATT
Organism: Campylobacter sp. RKI_CA19_01122; assembly: GCF_025771325.1. NCBI lineage: Bacteria > Pseudomonadati > Campylobacterota > Epsilonproteobacteria > Campylobacterales > Campylobacteraceae > Campylobacter > Campylobacter sp. RKI_CA19_01122. Next base: position 87,409 of record NZ_JAKMPZ010000008.1, read on the forward strand.
ATGAAGATACCAAAGAAAAATACAAAACAAGTAAGTATGAAAGTATTAATGCTCTTATTAATAGCTATGAAAATATAGAAAGTAGTTTTTATCTCGAAGCAATCAAGCAATATAATTTTTTTAAAAAAGAAGAGTTAGTACAGCTATTTAAAAATAATAACGATTTTTGTAAGAAATTTTTTAATCATTTTTCTATGAATATGGTTGCAAGTCATAAATTTGATGATGATTTAAATAATAATTTATTTCAAGCTTATTTAGATTTCTTAGATTTAGATGAAAATAAAATAAAAAAAGTGTTGTTTTAAAATATATAAATTCACAAAATAGTGTATTAAGAAAGTTACTAATAGAATAATTGCGTTAAAGATATTCAATAAAATACTATTAAATTTACAAAAATTAAAAAGTTCTTATGTGTTTATAATTTACAAACATTAAAAATTAAACTACTTATCTCTTTTTAATTTATCAATAAAATCACTCAACCATTGCATTAACTCTCTTCCATCATCAAGTCTTAAGCTTCTATTATATACTGCTTTTACTTTATTTCTTTCTCTATGATCTAAACATAGTTCTATAACTTCACTATCTTGTTTATGAATATTTTTATACTCATAAAGAAAAGTTGAAGCAGTAGCTCTAAAACCATGATATAGTATTTTATCACCAAAACTTAATCTTTTAATGGCTTGATTTAATGTGTTTTTACTCATTGTTTTAGATTTACTTATATTACTTGGAAAAAAATATTTTGAATTTGAGTAAGAAAAATTTTTAACATATAAAAGCAAGTCTAAAGCACTCTGACTTAGCGGAATAATAAAATCCTCTCTTGCTTTAACTTTATTAGCACGAATAATAATTTTTTTATCAAAATCTATTTCTTTCCATTCTAAATTTATAATATTAGCACTTCTTAAAATAAATATGGACTAATTTGCAAAGCAACTTTTGTAAAAATACTTATTAATCGTAAGTAATAATTCTTTAAATCTTGCTTCATCTGTGAAGTTTTATAACTTTGAACTTTATTAGTACCATAAAGTGCTTTTTTATATTTTGATTTTTAGTATTTTCTTTTTGAATATGTTCTTTTGGATTAATGCCTTATGATAGCATGTCGTTATAATCATTTACAATCTCTCTCGCTCGTGTTAATATGGTTATAGGATATTTTCCTATTTTAAAAGAATACCCTTTTTATTAAGTTTATATCTAAAATAAAAATTCTTATCAATATTTCCATGAAAAACCCTAGCTTCAATATATAAATTTTTAGTACAAGCACTTTGATATAAGTTTTTTATCAACAGTTAAATTTTTAAGTTGCCTATCATTTACAATAATCACTGATTTTCCTTTAAAGTGTGTACAAAAAAATATTTTTTTTAATTTGTCAAAAGATTTTAATTGTAGTAATAATTCGTGATAGAGAAGTAATGGTGGATTTAGAAAGCGTCTAAGTATCCATACTTTAGAAATTAAATATCTAAATAACATATACTTTTGAAAATTCAATAATTTGTATAGTTAAATCTCATTTTAAAGATTTAACCCCTGATACAACTTTAGCTATTTCTTCAATGGAAAATAATACATAGCAAGATACTTCCATAGATTGTATTTTTTCTTCTTAGATTATCAATAGTTCCTGAAGAAACGCCTAATACTTTAGCAAATTCTTTTTTACTTAAAGACATTTTTTTATATTTCTCAAAAAATTTTTGTTTCTAAATAATTCTTGGTTGTGCTAATCTTGCTTAATTGTGAAATATGTTTGTTTTAATTTATAAAAATAACATATAAAACTATAAATATCTTTATATATCTAACTTTATTTAATCACTTTTTATTTTCTGTTAAATATTATATATATTCTTTTACCTATTATCCAAATTATAAAAACATACAAATTATAATTAAATATATTTTTTTAATAAGTAATTTTAAGATTATAACAACTATTATCAAATTTATACAAAAACTCTATATTGTAGTTATCTAAAGAGTATAATAAGGTATTTATACTCTTTATTTATTACTATATATAAGCTTAGTATTTATACTTTATATACCAAATATGATAAATACACCTTACACTGTTATCTAAAATACTAAATGCTAATACTTTTAAAAATGTTAAATAGTATAATAAAATATAAATATAAAAATTCAAAAAGCTTATTTTTCATTGTTTTTAAAAAGTAAATGATAAGTTTTTTTCATATATATTTAAATAATAATAAATCTATTTGCATTTTTTTAATAAAAAATAAAAGTAATTTTGATTATAATTTATAAATAATTATTATATTTATTAATTTTTTGGCTATTTTTCAATATTTTTATAACTTTTTTATCACTTTTGTATTTTTTGTGTTATCATATTCTCATCACAAATAAAAAATTTTATGCAAAGGATTCGGGGGGGGGATATGAAAAAAACGCTTTTATTTGTTTTACTCATTCACACTTTTCTTTTTTCTCAAATAATGATTTTAAAAAATCAAGATAAAATCATTATAGATAACAATCAAACTCTTGCACTTAATCATGTAAACCATGATCAAAAGCAAATACTTAAAGAACATAATAACATTGACTCAAGAGTCAAAAAGCTATTAGAAGAAAAACCAAAGAAAGATTCTAATCTTAGTAAAGAAGATGAAGAATTATCTAGTAAGGTTGTTAATGTTATTCAAACTATAGGTAATGTATATAATGCCAAAGATAGTAAAGAAAGAGATGAGCTTATAAGAGATTTAGCAAGCAATTATTTAAGCTTACAAGCTAATACTTTAATCCAAGAATATTTACATGCTCTTAATCACTCCATTAATAGTGAGTTTAATTTAAACTATAATGATAGGGGTGGTTTAAGTGGTAATGCTAAAGTTCTTTTACCTATTATGAGTGAAGATAATCCAAAAATATCTTATTTTCTACAAAGCGGTATAGGTGGATATGATAATAATAGAATCATAGGTCATTTTGGTGGTGGTATAAGATATTATCCTAATGCATTAGCATTAGATAATTCAGGAAATATCATGCTAGGATTAAATTTAGTTTATGATCATGATTTTAGTAGAGAGCATAAAAGAATATCTTTGGGCTTTGAAAGTATGTTAGATACACTAGCTTTCCATGCTAATATTTATCAAAGATTAAGTGATTGGATTAATAGTTATGATTTTAAAAATGCAAATAATGATCTAACTTTCTTAGAACGCCCTGCTAATGGCTGGGATATGGGTATTAAATATGCTTTTCCTTCTATGAGTAATGTAGCTGTTTTTGCTAATATGAGTAAATGGTATGGAGAAAAAGTAGCTCCATTTGGCAATGTAAACTGCTATGAAGATTTAGAAAAAAATCCTTTAGTGTATGAAGGAGGTATTACTTACTCACCCTGTCCTGCATTAACTTTTTCGCTAAGCCATAAAAGAAGTAATGAAAGTGATAAACAAGGCACAAATATAGCTATGAATTTTAACATACCTTTAGATAAAGATGCCTTCAAACACGCTTTTGATACAAAATTAGCAGGTATAAATAATACCATTGAAGGCTCTAGAACTCATTTTATAGATAGAGATTATTCTATGGTGCTTGAATATAAAGCTATTAACAATACTTATCATATTTCTTATTGCGGAAATTTGGGAGGTAATACTCATTGTATTATGCTTAAAGATGGCTTTAATCAAGCAGTTAAAAATGTTGCTATGAGTGTAACTCCTGAACAAAAAAGTGTAATCTTAAAAGATGGAAATCATTATATTACTGATAGTAATGGAAAAGTTTTTGTAAAAATAATCCATTCTTATGGAGTCCATCAAACCAATTTAATTGCTAAAGCAGGGAATGCTCAAGAAAGTTTCCCTATTACTATCATAGCTCCAAAAGAAGACTTTAGGATATTTGCTAAACCTTCTAATATACAAAGATATGAAAAATCTCTAATCACATTTACAGGAAATGATTTAGCAGGCGATTTGGCAATTCATTGGAAATTAAATGGTAAAGGAAGTTTAGAAAAAACGCCAAATTCAGATAAAACTGATAAAGATGGAAATTCAAATATCATCTATAAACCTGATGTAAACATGAAAGATAAAGAAAAAGCTGAAATCATTGCTAATGTATTGGGAGTTACTTTAAAAACATTTGTTCAAATAGCAATTTATGGAGATAATGATATTATCTTAGATAAAGCTATTATAGGTAATAAAGAAAAAACTCATGCAAGTTATAAAAACTTAAAAGCTAATTCTACAAAAGTTAAATGGAGTATACAAGGAGATAATGCTTTATTTGTTGATAAAGATAAAACTACTAAGGAGCTTAATTTAATAGCTGATGATAAAGGTGAGAGTAATGTAGAAATCATAGGACTTAGTGGAAATGAAAAAGTAAAAATCATTGCTAAGAATATGAGTGATGAATTAGTAAAAGAAAGAAGTAAAGATTTAGAGATTAAAAATTATACAGCCACCATGGAGCTTCCTACTGGAAAAGATCCTGTGACTCATCAAGACTTTGAAAAAGGAATGATTGATTATAAAAGCGACTTTGAAGTAAAACTTAAAGGTTTAATGCCAAAAACAAAAGTTTTATGGAAGGCTAAAGATATACAAAGCAATAAAACTTTAAGAATTAGTAACGATAAAGAAAGTACAGCTGATGATAAAGGTGAGAGTAAGGTAGTATTTGAAGGAGTAAAAGATTTTAATATTAAAAGATTACAAATCATTGCTACTTATAATCAAAGCGCAGCTAGCACTCAAGAAGTAAGTGGAGAA
>NZ_JAKMPZ010000009.1:0-84405 GCF_025771325.1 Campylobacter sp. RKI_CA19_01122
GTTCTTTAAGTTTTATATTTTGATTTAAACTTTGAATTTGAGTTAAGTTGTCTTGAATGGTTTGATTTTTACTTGAAACTAAATCAGCTACAAATTCAGCTATTTTATCCCAATACTCAGGCTTCATTTCTTTGAGCTCATAATTTTCTTTATAATTACTTAAATCTTTTTTAGGAAATAATCTTTCTTTATGAGAAAAAAATTCTTTTCTTACCCATTCATTAGATTCTTCAAAATGTTTTAAATATGAATATACATTTTTCTTAGGTGGTCGAAACTTAAGCATTTGATCATCTGAAGAAAATTTTTTTTGAGCAAAAAGATGAATATCACCTCTTAAATTATTGCTTTTATTGGCTATGAAAAGCGGAAGAAGTGGATTAATTTTCATAAACAACTGAATTCCTAACAAATCCAAACTTTTATTTTGCACTGAAGGAATTTCGAATTTATCACACCATTTCAAGCTAATACTATTTGCAAAATCTTTTATTAAATTGCCTTTATATAATTCTTTTTTATCAAATATCCTCACAATTAACTGTTTTTTACCAAACACAGAACCCCATAATTGCAATATATTTTTATAATCACAAATATGATAAAAATGCGACAGGTTTTTTTTATATCCAAATTCATATTCTATATTTTTTTTATACAACGCTAATGTATCAATTTCCCCCCACTTGATTGCTTCCGAATATAAAGATATTAACATATCAAAATGATTCCTTATATAACATATAATATAAATTTTTTTAAAACCTAAAAAATATAAAATTTTCTTTAATTTTTTTAATTCATTTTTCGAAGTTAATCTAGATTGTAGCAATTCGGAAGAAAATATAACTTTTGTTTTTCCCTTTAATTCAATTTGCAATCTCCTTATAATCTTTTGTTTATGTAGTAAAATTTCTTTAGTATTGCTTAAAAAATTATTTAAAACATAGCTATCTTTTTTAAAAAGAGAATATCCCAAAAAAGCTAAATCCCAATGATTTTTTAAACCAACAGATTGAGCAAAATAGTAACCTTGTTCTTTAATTGCTTCTCTATTTATATATAGAAATTGTTGTATACTAGTGCTTCCGGTTTTCTCTACACCGATATGAAGATAACACTCCATAGATAATCCTTTATAAATTTTTGATAACTATTTTAATTTTATTTCTAAAAAATCGTCTATAAAGTTAAAAAAAATAAAATAAGCTTCATTTTCATTTTTCCGAAAAGAATTTTCTTTATAGAGCTTCATAAATCTCCTAAAAATAAAAAAAATAATTTTATTTAAATATCGATTGTCTATTGTAAAAATTCTTTTTCTCCATTTTAATAGTTTTTTGTGAAAAACCTTTAAAAAATATTTTTTATTTTCAAAATTACTTTCTTTTATAAAAACAAAAACCATTATAGATGTTAAAAATAAACTAGACTCCCTATAATAAAAATTAAACAAAGACGAATCTTCATATAATTCCATAAATTCATGCAACATGTATTCTGGAATATTTATAATATCATTTGTATAATTCATTATACTACCTTTTCTAATACGATGATATAGTAATTTATTAGTTAAAACACAGATATTACTAGCTTGAAAAAATAAAAGCTTTCCAAAATAATGATCTTCGTGCAAAATTTCATTTAAGAACTTTAATTTTATGCTTTTAAGAAAATTAAAATTTATCATACCTTGCCAAGCAAACCAAAAAGAATCTCTAGATATATTATACATTCTTAATAACAAATCTTGAGATGTAATTTTCATACCTTTTTGAAAACCACATCTTTCTAAAAGAGTTTTTCTATCATCATCTAAATTAATATCATAATAGTAAAAATGATAATTCATCCACACCACTTCTACCCCATCCATTCTAGGTACACATTCTTCTATGCAGTTTAATTCCCAATAATCATCAGAATCTAAAAAGATAATATAATCTATAATAGGATAAGTAAAGTTAGTTAAATCTTGTTCATTCTTAAAAGCTTTATAACTTTTATATACAGTGTATATTTCATAAGGATTATTACCATCTATATTAAATTCTATTAAAGAATTTTCTTTTATAGTTTGAGTTTTGTTTTTGAGTTTATATTCTCCACTAAAATATTCTATACCTACATTTCTAGCACTACTTAAACCACCATTTTTTTTATCAAAAAGAGTGATTCTTTTATCTTTTAGAGTGTATTCTTTTGCAATATTGAGTGAGTTTTCATCTGTACTACCATCATTTACTAGTATGATTTCTAAGTTAGTATAAGTTTGATTGATTACACTATCTAAACATTCTTTTAGATATTTTTCTACATTATATATGGGGATTACTACGCCTACTTTTTTCATGCTTTATCTTTCAAAAATCATTTTCAATAAACTAAAAATATAGAAGTCTAACATTCTCTCTTCAACTTCCTAATTTCAAACAATATCTTAACATACCCACCCTTATACCAAGTTTTATTAGCTTGTATAAGAGCTTCTCCTAGTTTATAAGAAAGATGATTTTTAAGTTTTAATGCTTCTTTATAATCAGGGTAGCTTTCTAATGGAGGTAGTTTTAAAGAAGGATCTTTTTTTATTTTTTCTTGATAGATTTTTTGTTCTTGTTTGTGTGAAATTATTATACTTAATAATGCCATAGGCATTATTAAGTAACCTAATATAGATTTAGAATTTAATATCATAGCTTGACCTAGTTTATAAGAGAGTTGATTTTGAATTCTTGTTTTGGCTGTACCGTATTTAGTTTGGAAGGATAGTTTAGATTGGGCTTGATTGAGTTGAGTTAAATTTTCTTGTATGTTGCTTTGTAATTGATTAATATGATTTGTTTTAGAATTTATAATATTGTCTTTTTCTTTTATGGTTTTATTAAGAACATTGTTTGAATTTTGTATTTGTATTAACTTAGCTTCATTGTCTTTTAGAGTTGAATTTAAAGAGTTAATTTGAAAGGTTTGGGTTAAAATAGTTTGTTTTAGAAAAGTTTGTTCCAATCTTAAATCTTTTATTTGTAAGTTCTTCAGCAGAATTTTATTTTCTATTTGTTCAATTGTATTTTTTTTAATTGTAAATATTTTTCTATCTTCCAAGTCATAATCAAAAATTTGAAAATCATCTTTAAAAATATTTCTAACAATATCATAAGTTATTCTATTATAATACATTTTATAATCCACCCTATTGCTTTTGTTAACATGCTGCAATGTACAACTTCTTTTAAGGAGTCTTAAAACCTCTTGAAAATCAATATCTAAATTTTCAAATTTACCAATATAAGTTACCAAAATATTTTTATTTATATCACACAAAAACTTATATTGGGGTATAAAATGCATTTGAGATAGAATCTGATTGCATATACTATCATTTTTCAAATCTATAATAAAATCTTCAAAAGATTTATATTTATAGAGATAATCTTGCGCCCATTTTTCATCCTTTTTATTACCCCCTCCACTTCTTAAATAATGATACGCTGAAACCATTCTATCATAAGGATTTCTAACAAAACCAAAAGAAAAATAACTCTCAAATTTATTTTTATCAAATTTTACATAATCACTCGCTTTTACATGCCCAACAAGCCATCTATCTGTTTGATATATCACTCTTTCTATACTACTACCAGCAACCTTTGGAACATGAATAAAAATACATTTATACTTATCATGAAAATCTTTAAACATCACACTTTCTTCCATTTAAAAATCTCAAAATCATATCCACATTCTCATTAAGATCTTCTTTTATTATGTGTATATGTGGGTTTTTAGGTTTTTCATAAGGACTGTCTATACCTGTGAAATTTTTAATCTCTCCGTTTCTTGCTTTTTTATAAAGTCCTTTTGGATCTCTTTTTTCACAAATTTCCAAAGGTGTATCAACAAATATTTCTATATATTCATCATCATCTAAAAGATCTTTTATAAGTTTTCTATCTTTTTCAAAAGGCGATATAAAAGCACAAAGTACTATCATACCAGCATCTACAAAAAGCTTACATACTTCTCCTATGCGTCTTATGTTTTCTACTCTTGAAACCTCATCAAAACCTAAATCTTTATTAAGTCCATGACGTACATTATCCCCATCTAAAAGATAAGTATGAAAACCTTGTTCAAAAAGTTTTTTTTCAACTGCATTAGCCAAAGTAGATTTACCACTACCACTAAGCCCACTAAACCATAAAACACATGGTTTTTGATTTTTAAGTTTAGCTCTTTGAGTTTTTGTAATGCTACTTGTATGCCAAGTTAAATTTTTACTCATTTTTTTCCTTAAAAACTAAAAAATACCGGAGTTATAGTTAAAACAATAGCTGAATAAGTCAAAGAAACTATCCATCCTATTTTTATAAAATCAGTAGTTTTATATCCACAAATTGAACCTACCATCAAGTGAGTTTGATAACCATGTGGCATTAAAAAAGCACAACTTGCCCCATAAGCAACCGCTAATATAAACGGAGTTGGATTAACTTCAAGCGCTAAAGCAGTGCTATAAGCAATAGGAAAAGCCAAAGCTGCAGCAGCGTTATTGGTAATGATTTCAGTTAAAAGCAAAGTTAGAAGATAAATTCCCACAAAACTACCATATAATCCATATACCCCAAAAGTTCCTATAATAAACTCAGCCAAATCTTTAGCTAAACCACTATCAACTAAAACTTTAGTAATGGCTAAAGAAGATCCTACTATGATAAAAATTTCCAAAGGAAAGCGTCTTTTTACTTCATCAAAACTTATGATTTTAAATATAAATAAGCAAGCTAGAAACACTAGCAACGCTTTAAGCAAAGACACTAACTCCAAAGCAGATAAAGCAATGATGGCTAAAAACGCAAAAATCACTATAAAACTTTGGATATTACTTAACTTTTGATTTTGCATAATATTTGAGATAATGTAAAAGTTTTTATTGATATTATCTCTTGAGTGAAAGTCCTTGCCTACACTTAAAATAAGCCTATCTCCAGCTTGTAATAAACTTTGGCCAATTTTTGAAATATTTTTTGAGCCTCTTTTTAAGGCTACAATCCCTGCATCAAATTTAGCTCTAAAATTTGCTTCTTTAACGCTTTTTCCTATCAAATTTGACTCAGAATTTATAACAACATCTATTAAATTTAATGTTTCTAGTTTTAAATCTTGTGAGCCAATTTGCAAGCCATCAAATTTTTTCAAAGCCTCTAAATGTGTAATATCTCCACTAAAAATTAACTCATCTCCTTCTTTAATAAGCTCGCTATGACTAACAGGGGCGATAAGCTCATCTTTTCTTTGAATTTCAAGTAAAAACAAAAACTCTAAATTTCTTAAGCCATTTTCTTGTATAGTTTTTCCCACTAATGAGCTATTTTTTAAAACCTTAGCATTGATTAAATACTCATTAATGACATTTTCTCTTTCTTTATACTCAGGCAATAAAAAGCTAAAAATCAAAAGCACTATAAGCACACCAATACTTATACAAAAACCCACTGCAAAAAAATCAAAAATCTTTAAACTTTCCAAACCATTTTGCACTACAAAAGAATTGACTATCAAATTGGTTGAAGTGCCTATCAAAGTCATAGTTCCACCAACTATGGAAAAATATGAAAGAGGGATGAGTAGTTTAGAAGGAGCTTGAAATTTGTTATTTTTTATAATACTCATAAAACTTGCCACTACTGCAGTATTATTTAAAAAAGCTGAAATACTAGCTGTAACAACTCCAAGCCTTAAAAGTGATAGATGATAATTTTTACCTATGATAAATTTAGAACACCAACTTATCACAACGCTTTTTTCTATAGCTAGTGAAACTAACAAAAGCAAAACAAGCACTATCAAAGATTCGCTCGTATAAGAGCTAAGCCAAGTATTTAAATTTAAATACCCCAAAAGATAATAAAGCACAGCTACACTACCAAATAAAATAAAAGGTTTAATTTTATTGCTAATTAACAAAATAAGCAAAATTAAAATACTTAATGCAACAATAATTTTCATATTTTTTTACATTCCCATTCAGGATAGTTTTTTCTAATGTAAGCATTAAGTTCTATTTCCGCTTGAGTGTAAATTCTACTCTTTTCTTCGCTTGCTAAAATTTCTTCTACCATACCCGCTGCTAAGGTTTCATTAGAGTATTTATTTATAATGATAAAGCTTCCTAAAGTCTTATTGTCCTTATAAGCTTTAAGGGCTGTTTTTTTATTAAGCTTTAAGGTGCATTTAGCAATATCATTGAGTTTTAATTCATCGCTTTGAAATTCTTTGAAAGTATTAATGTCTTTTTTAAAATCAATTTTTTCAAATACTACATTAGTAGTTAAATTTGCTATTTTGATAAGATAGTTTTCATTTAAATTAAATTTAACCTCACTCATCCATATTACCATAGCTTTAAAAGAATTTGAAATTTCTATACTATGATTTTTAGAAGCTATTACATCGCCTCTTGAAATGTCTATCTCATCTTCTAAAGTTAAAGTTATAGCACTTGGAAAGCTAACATTTTTAGCACTTTGAACCTTTTCATTTTTATCAGGTATATTTAGGCTTTTAATACTAGGTGTGATGATTTGTTTTATTTTACTTGTTTTTAAAGAAGGTAAAATCACAACTTCATCTTTGATATTTATACTACCACTAGCAATATTTCCACAAAAACCTCTAAAATTTAAATGAGGGCGATTGACATATTGCACACTCATGATAAACTCATCACTTAAACTAGTAGCAATAGGCAAAGTATCTAAAAGCTCAGATAAGGTTTTTCCATTATACCAAGGCATATTAATACTTTTAGAAGCTATGTTGTCTCCATCTAATGCACATATAGGAACAAAGTGGGTTTTAATATGTTCATGATTTTTTAAGTATGGTAGAATTTCTTGATAATTTTTACAGATTATATTAAAAATTTCTTGATTATAATCAATCAAATCCATTTTATTCACAGCAATAATAAATTGTCTTATACCAAGCAAACTCGCTATGTAAGAATGTCTTTTAGTTTGAGTTAAAACCCCTTTTCTAGCATCTATAAGTATGATAGCAATATCAGCCGTACTAGCACCTGTTGCCATATTTCTAGTGTATTGCTCATGGCCTGGGGTATCTGCTATGATGAATTTTCTTTTTTCACTTGTGAAAAATCTATATGCTACATCTATAGTTATACCTTGCTCTCTCTCGCTTGCAAGACCATCTACCAAAAGCGCAAAATCAAGCTTTTCCCCTGCATTACCAAGCTTTTTACTATCTTTTTCTAAAGATAAAATTTGATCTTCAAAAAGCATTTTTGCATCATAAAGCATTCTACCTATAAGGGTTGATTTACCATCATCTACACTACCACAAGTGATAAATCTACAAAGCTCTTTATTTTCATGTTCTTTTAGGTATTTTTCTACATTTGTTTTCATTAAAAATACCCCTCTTTTTTCTTTTTTTCCATACTTGCTTCTTCATCAGTGTCTATAAGCCTACCTTGTCTTTCACTTGTTTTAGAAAGCAAAAGCTCTTCGATGATTTCTAAAACATTGCTAGCGCTTGAATTTATAGCTCCTGTTAGCGGATAGCAACCTAGGGTTCTAAAACGAACCAATTCTTCTTTGGCATTTTTAGCAAGTTCTTTTGGCATGCGCTCATCATCAACCAAAATTTTAGCCCCCATGTACTCTACTACCGGTCGCTTTTTAGCAAAATAAAGACTTGGCGAAGGAATATTTTCTTTGTAAATATACTGCCATATATCAAGCTCAGTCCAATTACTCAGTGGAAAAACTCTTATGGATTCACCTTTTTTATGACGACCGTTGTAAATATCCCATAATTCCGGGCGTTGATTTTTTGGATCCCATGAGTGATTTTCATCACGAAAAGAATAAATTCTTTCCTTTGCGCGCGATTTTTCTTCATCTCTTCTTGCACCACCAAATACCGCATCAAACTGATATAAATCAAGCATTTGTTTTAAACCTTGTGTTTTAGCAATATCTGTATGCATGGATGAACCATGTGTAAATGGAGAAAGATTTAATTCTTTGATTTTAGGATTTTGATAGACTATAAGCTCCATACCAAGCTCTTTAGCGCGTTTGTCTCTAAATTCTATCATCTCTTTAAATTTCCATGTGGTATCTACATGCACCAAAGGAAGTGGTGGTAAACTTGGATAAAATGCTTTTTGTAAAAGATGAAGCATAACCGAGCTATCTTTACCTATACTATAAAGCATAGCTGGTTTTTCAAACTCAGCTATCACCTCACGAATGATATGAATGGATTGTGATTCTAAATATTCTAGATGAGAATTAAGCATCATTTTCCTTTTTTATTTTCTGCTTCAACTTCCCAATCTCAAACCACATCTTAACATACCCACCCTTATACCAAGTTTTATTAGCTTTTATAAGAGCCTCTCCTAGTTTATAAGTTAAACATTCTTTTTCTTTTAAAGCTTCTTTATAATCAGGATAATCTTCTAATGGAGGTAGTTTTAAAGAAGGATCTTTTTTTATTTTTTCTTGGTAGATTTTTTGTTCTTGTTTGTGTTTATCTTTTATATAAGATAATACAAAAGGCATTCTTATATAACCTAGTATAGATTTAGAATTTGCTATCATAGCTTGACCTAGTTTATAGGAGAGTTGGTTTTGAATACGAGACTTGGCTGAAGAGTTAACAGTAATTATTTTTATTTCTTGATTTGCAAACGATAAAAAATGCTTAGAAGTTATCACTATAAATTTTTCTAAAATATGAATAAAATCTTTACTTGTATCTATCGGAATTCTAATGATATTTTGATCTGGTTTTTTGATTATGCTAAAGTTAAACGTTGATAAATTAGAAACTAACAAATCGAATTGTTTAATATAAAAATCACTCAAGACCAAATCAAAAAAAAATTTCGTACCCCACTCGCCGTAACCGTATTGAAATACTATTTTATAGTAAAATTTTTTAGGCTCTAAAAAAGAAGAAAAAATATCAAAAGACCTTCTCGAATATGAAATTAAAAAATTAATATAAAGTCCATATTCTTTTAATTTATAATTAATTAAAACATTCAATATAGGATATATGCCATAAAATAAATTATAAGAAAATAAAAATTGATAGAGATCGCTTTGATCTTTTATTGGCAAATTATATTGCCTGAAATCGATGTTCGTTATTTCATTATAATTATTATTCCAAACTTTATTATTTACATGCCACTCTTGAAAAGATATATAACTGATAAAACTTGACCAAAATTTCATATCAGTTCCAGCATGAATTAAAATGCTATGCTTAGAGTTATTTGGTAATGTATTCACTTTGTCTGCAACATAAACACTCAATTTATATTTATAAATCAATACCCCAAATGGTATTTCATCACCCCATGCATTTCCATTTAAAAAATCTTTATCATACAAATCTTTAAGAATCGAAAAACATTCCTGTTTTAAATTTTTAACATTTAATTTAAGTATACTATCATTAAAATGTATAAACCCTCCATTTGGTTTGATTGCATTGATATCTTTAACATTTTGATACTCGCATTGTAGATATTTGATTAATATAGCAGATCCTCCTTTTGTGATCGTTCCATCTAAATTAAATGATAAAATATTACATATATTACCAAGTAATAACATATCAATATCTAACCATACAACGGATTGGTATTTTTGCAAGAAATCAAAAATATAAAATTTAGCATAAACAAGATGAAAACCAAATCTATTAGATAACTTAATTTTTCCAATACAGCCAACATCATCTAGAAAGTCATCTTTAGAGTATTTTTTAAATATGATTTTTTTAGGCCAAATAGAACTAATTTTATCAATATTTTCTTTATCAATATTATCATACATAATAATAATTTCTGCGATATTATTATAACAATACCTTTTTATTCCAATTATCATATTTGCAAGAGCAAATAATAAGTTATTATCACAAGCCATTAAAACCGCAACTTTATTCATAAAAATCCTTAACTATTTTTTCATATATTCTCTCGCAACATCTACCATCTCTAAAAGTAAAAGTTGAATCTATATTATCTTTATACACACCAAAAGGTTTACAATCGTTTCGCAATAAGTTTTCTAGTTCTTTTAATAATTTTTCTTGATTCTCAACAACTGGCCCAAAACCATCTTTTTTATAATCAAAATACCCTTTTTGCAATGTGTGAGAAGTAAAAAAGTCCTCTTTATCAAATTGATAATAAATTACTGGTTTTTCTAGATACGCCATCTCAAAAGCCACGCTAGAATAATCTGTAATCATTAAAGAAGAATTACAAAATAACATTTGTAAGCTTTCATCTTGATTAGCTATTTTTATATAAGACGGAAGATTAAATTCTTTTAAGTATGGCATAATGTTAGAATGTGGATTAAAAACTATGGTGTAAGAATATAGTTCACGTAGTTTTTTTAAATTATCACTATTCAATAAAGAATTCCATTTTTGAAAATATTCACTTTGTTTAAAATTTTCTTTTAATTCTCTTACCCCTGAATTCCCTATCATCAAGCCACTTAAATACTGTCTCCAGGTTGGCATAATAAGAATTTGTTTAATATTGGTATTTTTATTTTTAAGCAATTCATCATGTCTTGCAAATCCAGCCAAAACAACCTCTTTTTGTCCAAACTTGTAATGAGTATAATTCTTTATAATCGAATTAAATTCCATTTGTGTTGAAACAAAAAATAAATTTATTTTTCTATTATTTAACCATTTTGAAACATCATTTTGTGTGACACCATGTTGTAAGAAAATAAACTGCTGTCTAGATGTAATATATCTCATTAAGTACTCATCTGCATGAGAACTAATAACTTTGGAAGCTTTTTTGATAATCCTTTCAAATTCAAAACTTCCAAATTCTATTAAATTAAATCCTTCTTTTTCTAATCTTTTCCAATCTGAACTCTCTTTTCTTAACGCAAAAACTATTTCTTGCTTAGGATGATTTTGCATAATATATCTATATAAATGCTCTGCATTATCATCTGCCTCATAGTCTCTATCCATTAAAAGCCAAATATTACTCTTTGGTAGTCTTTTTTGAAATTCTTTTCTGATACTTTTAATATCTAAAGAATATTCACCATACTTACCAATCATGCTTTGCTTGTCATTAATCCATATCTCTAATTTATCTTTGGCATTTTTTGGTATATGAGCCCATAATCTTTTTTGATAACAAAAGACCCTATCTAAAAAATCATATTTAACTATCTTTTTATATTCTACATGCACTTCTTCTTCTACAAGAATGCTTTCTATGTCTTCATCATCTCCAGTATAATAAGTAATTAAAATTTGCTCTTTGTAAGGATCATAATCTTCTATATAAGCTATCTGAAATGGTGGTTTTTCACTTTTGAAACAATTTAGAATTCCTACTTTATAAAAAAACCAACAACCAGCTAAAGAGAAATTAGCCACTACTTCCATTTCAATAAAAGAGAAAATTTTATCTAGTAAATTTAAGTATTCTTGTTTTTCGTCTTTGCCCATAAAAGATAATTTTTCAGGAGAATTAATAAGAGGTTTGATTTGCCAACATAAATCATATAAAACCAAATTTTGTATAAATAAAGGAATACTCCTCTTATTTTTTATGCAATCGCTTAAAATCTTTAAGTATCCATTTCTAGTCACATTTAAATAATAATCTTTTGATTTTAATTTTAAATCCAAAGTTGAACTACCATCTTCTCTTTTTCTATAAAAATATTTTGCTTTTGGTAAAAAAACACTTTTTAAATTAATATTTTCTAGCAAATACTCGTTTATAAATTTAGCATCTTCAAAATTTGGCTTTAATTTCTCATCAAATATTAAATTATCTAAAAATGTGATATTCATAAAGCAACTTGCAGCAGACAGTTGTATGAAATTATCAAGATTATAATTTTCTTTAATTTGTATACCATTTTTAAATTTAAAATTCAGCGGATGATTATCTTTATATATTCTTTGTTTTTCATGATAAAAAATTATATTACACCCTATCATACAAATATCATCATCTTGATGAGTTGATAAAAACTTATCTACTTCATAAAAATAGTTCCTATCTAAAAAATCATCTGGATCAGTAAAAGCAACCCAAGGGGTTTTATAATTATTTTCTTGCATATATTTTAAGCCTAAATTTCTAGCACTAGCTTGTCCGCCATTTTCTTTATAAAGATAAACAATGTTTTTTGGATATTTTTTTTGGTATTTTTTAATAATATTTGCAGAATTATCAGTAGAACCATCATCTACTAATATCATAAAAATATTTTTTTTTAAATCAAGTCTTTGATTAATAATAGAATTAAAATAATCATCTAGATATTTTTCTACATTATATACAGCTGAGATTATTGTATATTGAGTAAAGCCTTTGTGTTTTTTAGGAAGATATTTGTTGTATACACCACTCAACCAGAAAACTTTTTTTTCTATAGCATCTTTGAAGAATAGTTTTGGATTAGTTCTAAGCTTTCTTAATTTTTTAGAATTTAAAATCATAATTTAACCCTTAAAAGACATAATCTTTAGTCCAATACCGTGCAACAATTGAATTAATTTTTGATTTTTTAAGCTCAAAGCCTGCTGATAATCTCTGTAAAATTCTAATGGCAATCTTTTATTTAAAACATCTCTTTTAATACTTTTTTTGTATTCTATGGCGTCTTTTTGATGTTGAAAAGATACCCTAATAATGCTAAAAGGTAGTATCAATTTTAACATACCTTTTTTTCTAGAGAGTTCTTTTGTAAGTTTATATGAAAGATATTCTTTCACTCTATCAACTGCCCCTAAGGGTTGATTTTGTATATATATTTTTAAATTTTTAGTGCATTTTTTTAAACATAATGGATCTTTATCAAGCTTTTTTAAAGTCAAAGCCTTATTACAAACCACTGGTAAAAAATGTGTTTTTATATCTTCACTTAAATAGTGATTAGAATCAATAAATTTGATAAAATCTAATGCAATTTGCATCCAGCTTGTACTTTCATAATATAGCCTAGTCATATTTGAATTCTCAAAAACATCTATTTTTTTAAGATGTGAATTAGGATGTATTACCCATTTTTTATTAGTAAAATTCATAGAGCTTGACTCTCTTAAACGATAAACATATATTTGCTTTGGAAATATATAAATATTTTTACTTAATGTAAATAATAACACTCCAAAATGACAATCTTCTGCAAAAATTCCATTAATAAATTTTAATTTTATTTTTTTTAAAAAATTAAAATTTATCATACCTTGCCAAGCAAACCAAAAATAAAAAAGTTTTCTTTCTCTAGCTTTCTCTAGCCATTCTTCAGGTGTGATGATAATCTCATTTTTATAATCAAAATAAGACATTTGACTGATGTGTTTTCTTTTGACTTTATCGTATAAAGGCCTATAATCAAACCACACCACTTCTACCCCATCCATTCTAGGTACACATTCTTCTATGCAGTTTAATTCCCAATAATCATCAGAATCTAAAAAGATAATATAATCTATAATAGGATAAGTAAAGTTAGTTAAATCTTGTTCATTCTTAAAAGCTTTATAACTTTTATATACAGTGTATATTTCATAAGGATTATTACCATCTATATTAAATTCTATTAAAGAATTTTCTTTTATAATTTGAGTTTTGTTTTTGAGTTTATATTCTCCACTAAAATATTCTATACCTACATTTCTAGCTGTACTTTGTCCACCATTTTTTTTATCAAAAAGAGTGATTCTTTTATCTTTTAGAGTGTATTCTTTTGCAATATTGAGTGAGTTTTCATCTGTACTACCATCATTTACTAGTATGATTTCTAAGTTAGTATAAGTTTGATTGATTACACTATCTAAACATTCTTTTAGATATTTTTCTACATTGTATATGGGGATTACTACGCCGATGGTTTTAGTTTGCATTTTTAAACTTTTTTAAAAATTTAGAATCATCAAAAAACGCTTTTGGGTTATAAAAAAATTTTTGAAATAAACGATAAAATTTCGTATGAGAAATTTTAGTTTGCACAAGCTTTAAGCCTATATATTTATTAAATATTTTTATAAATGAAAATGATGAAATCTCATATATAAAAGGCTTATAAATCAAAGAATTTAAACTATATTTGCTTTTTTGAATATCTTTAAAAAATATTTTTTTATTTTCTAGATTTATCTTATAAAATTTTATAATTTCTTGTTCTTTTTTACCAAAACAGTATAAATCATTAATTAAAAAATTTACAAAAAAATCTAAATCATTTTTATCTATATTTTTTTTTACCATAAAATTTAAAATTTTATCATTGTCTTCTTTTGATAAACTTTTTAAATACAATCTTGCTTGTGTTATTTCATCTTGATATAAAGTTTTATCAAATTCTAACATTTTATTTTTGTTACTAGTTATCAAATATGACTCAGGTAAAATTCCTTTTTCAAAATAAACAATATCCAAATCTAGCTTTTGAAAAAAATCCAATAGATTTTTATTTTTAATGCACTCATTTAAAAGTAAAACTTTATGAATTTGTTTTTCCGTGATTATACTTTCGAGTTCTTTTTGGCTTTTGTAAATTAAATTATCTTCATTTATATATATAATATTGCCTATATAAGGTAGTATTTCTTTTATGGAATATAATATTTCCTTGGAATGAATAAATAAAACATTATCTCGGTAAACACTTTTATCGCATAAATGCTTTATAGAATGTGATTTAATATTTGATATATGATTATAAAATCTTTGATGATTTTTATGTTTATTATCCATGTAACCATTTTGATTTGGTTCATCATGATGAAAATGATATAAATATATCCCATGAAAACTTGCTTCATATCCAAGTAAAGCAAACCAAGCTCTAAAGCCTTCAAAACTTTTAAAATTCCAATTTCTTGCATCATAGTTTAAATTAACTGGTATTTGTTCTAAATCAATACAAGAGTATAAAATTCTTGCCAAAAGATCAAAATCCTCATATCCGTGGCCTATAAATTGCTCATCATTTCCACCAAGCGTTAAAAATTTATGCTTATTAATCACTATACTAGAGGTAGAACTTGGGGCAAAAAATTTGATCCACTCTTTTTTCCCACTAATTAAATCATTTTTTATCAAACCATCCCATATTTTTTTATCTTGATTTTCAATAAATTCACTACCTTTTTGATTTAAAAATACAACTGGTAAGGACAAAATATGATTTGGTTTTAAAGCTATTTCTTTAACATTAATAAGATCTAAAATATACTCTAAAGATTGCTGTGATAAATAATAATCCACATCTAAAAACATCACTACATCTGAATTTGCAAAAGATGCACCCAAGTTGCGACATTTGCCTTGCGAGAAAAAATCTTTTTGACTTTCATCTTTAAGATAAATATGCCCATTTTCTTCGATAACACGCTTTAAATCATTTTCTAAAGAAGAATATCCTTCAACAAATATATATTCAACCCTATCATCACTTTTAAACTCACATGCTTTTTGAATAACACGATCTTTGATATAAATTCTTTCCTTACTTAAACCAAAAGGTATAACAATGGAAAGCTTCACACATTACCTATCGCATAAAGTTGTATAACGCCTACTATTTTTTCATCTTGAGTGACAACTATTTCTTTGATTTTATGTTTTAGCATAAGCTCTTCTGCTTCACTTGCCATAGCACTTGCTTCTATGGTTTTAGGTTTTTCACTCATGATTTCTTTAGCTTTAAAATCAAATCTTGGCTTACCGTTTGCCCTTAAAGCTCTTCTTAAGTCCCCATCTGTGATGATTCCTACTAGCTTCTCATTTTCAAGCACTACACAAAGTCCTAATTTGCCACTAGTCATCACATCAACTAACTCATTAAATTCACTCTCAGGGCTTACTATAGGTAGATTACTTGTCACCATCAAATCACCCACCCTAGTTAAAAGCTTTCTACCTAAACTTCCTCCTGGGTGAAATAAAGCAAAATCATCAGGTCTAAAATTCCTTGCTCTCATCAAAGCTACTGCTATAGCATCACCCATAGCTAAAGTGGCCGTAGTAGAAGAAGTTGGAGCAAGCTGAAGCGGGCAAGCTTCTTTTTTTACTGCTATGTTTATAAAAATATCTGCTTGTTTAGCTAAAGTAGAATTTTGATTTCCCACCATGACAATTAAAGGAATTTTTCTTTTTTTAATCACAGGTATGAGTTTTAAGACCTCTTCAGTTTCTCCTGAATTTGAAATAGCCAAAAGCACATCCTCACTTGTAAGCATACCAAGATCTCCATGTAATGCTTCACCCGGATGCATAAAAAAACTTGGAGTACCTGTGCTAGCCAAGGTCGCAGCTATCTTAGCCCCTATATGGCCTGATTTACCCATACCACTTATTACACATCTACTTTTACTAGATAAAATCAACTCAACCGCTTTATTAAAATCTTCATCTAAATTATCGCATAAATCTAAAATCGTTTTTGATTCTATCTCAAAAACTTCTTTGGCTATTTTAATCGCATCTATTTGGCTCATCTAAATTCCTACATTTTCAATACTACATTAGTCGCAATAGCTATTTGATATAAAATTTGTGTTAGCATGCTAAAAATTTGGAGATTTTGACTATCTACTTTTGGTAAAACTAAAATAGAATCTCCCGCTTTGATATCTGCTGAACTTCTACCACTGTATTTAGTTGCTTTACCATTAGCATTGATTACCAAAACTCTTGATACATCTGCTCTATCACTAAAACCACCTGCTAGGTTGATATAATATCTTAATTTTTCTTTATCCATATACACAAACGCACCCGGTATAGAAACTTCACCTTGAACTAAAACAAGATTATTTTTACTAGGTACATTTACCACATCACCTTCTTCTAATACTATAGAATTATACGCTTTGACATTGTCTATAACGATTTGTCCTTTTGGTTGAGCTTGTTTTGCACGCGCAATAAATTCTAAAATCGTCTTAGCTTGAGTAGCTCTAATACTAGCTTGCTCAGCATTAACCGAAGAGCTTGTTAGAGCTAGTGTTTCAAGCTCTTTAAGTTGGGCTTCAATAAGTTGTTTTTGGGTAGCTGCTACACTTTTTCTAAAAACCTGTAAAGCGTTAATGTTTGATTGATCATTAACTATAATCATTTTAGCAAGTTCAGCTAAAGTTGTGCCTTTTTTTATCACTACTGAATGCAAACCGCTATGCTCACCTTCTATGCTAATACTAATATTTTGCGCAGTATAATCAGGTCTAAACTCTATCTCATCACCATTGTATAATTTCACACCTAAAAACTGCTTTTTGCTGTAAGCATCCACATGTAATTTATGATCATCCCTATAGCTTTTTACCACAGCATTAGTTACTATAGGTTTAGCTCCTGCAACTTTGGCTATATCTTCTAAATTTAAAATATCATTACTTAACTCAAATCTAAAGGGCTTTTGCACATCTCCTTCAACAAAAACATACTTTTGCACACTACCCACCAAAATCACATCACCCATTCTAAAAGGAAAAAGATCAAGCTGACCCTTAAGTAAAAAGTCATATAAATCTACCTTTTTAATGACTTTATTATCTCTTAAAATTTGAATATCTCTAAAGCTACCATATTCTAGATTAATTCCACTTGCTTTATCTAAATACTGTATAATAGAATCTGAACTTAATCCTTGATAAAGACCTGGTTGATTTACATTTCCTGTAACAAAAACTGATACATTTTGATAAATATCCATATCTGCATATACATAGACATTGCTTTTATAAATTTTATTAATAGCTTTTGTAATAACTTGTACTAAAGCACTATTTTTCACACCCAAAAGATTAATAGCTCCTACTTTTGGTATGAAAATATTTCCTTGAGAATCTACTGTTAAGGTTTGTATAAACTCTACCGCACCCCAAATTTTTACATTAATCCTATCGCCTACTGCTAGTTTATAGTCAGGATTATAAACATGTTGGGTAAATTTAGTAAAGTTTCCATTAAACAAATGTGCACCAAATACTTTAGCATTTGTAATTGCTGTTTTATTTAAATCACTTTGTAAAAATTCTTTATCTTGAATTTGCTTTATACTATCTGCTTGTGTTTTTGCGATTTGAGAAACATCTACCGCTGAAAATAAAAACAAAGGTAAAAGTAAAAATAAAAATATCTTTTTCATTAGTATCTATGCTCCTCTATAATCATTTTAATAAATTTAACAATTCCATAAATCAAAGATAAAATCATAAAAGCTGTGAGTATATTATACAAAGCTTCCGGGTATTTAGCACTTTGAGGTAAACTTGGACTTTGAACTATAACCACCTGCTTTATCTTTCTTAAAGCTTCTATCCTAGCACTCTCATAAGCTTTTAATGCAGCTGTGTAAGCACTTTCTGCAAAACCTGCTTCTATGGTTAGATCTTGAAATTTAGCTGCAAGATCGTTGAGTTTTTGAGAGGATTTTGGCGATGAAACTTTGGATTTTTCTTTTTGAAGTTGTTTTTTTAAGGCTGTGATTTCACTTTTTATAGTAACAATTTGTGGTGCATTATCGTTTATATAACTTTGCATCATTAAAAGCTCAGCTTCTTTGGCTGCTATTTTTGATTCAAGTTCAGCTATGAGTTTTAGGGTCCCTTCTGCTTGTTTGAGTGGATCAAATACTCCATATTTGTTTTGAAAAGCTAAAAGCTCATCTTTAGCCTTTTGATATCTTTTTTTAAACTGCAAAAGTTCTTCTTCGGCAAATTGCATTTGATCTCTTGCGGCTTTGTGTGAAATTTCATTGATAAATTTTTCACTTTCTTTAACTATAGTTGAAGCTATCAAATGTGCACTTTGTGGATCAAAACCTTCAACTTCTACACGCAAAAGCCCATTAGCTGAGTTTTCTTGAGTAATTTTAACACGGTTTTGATAATACTTTAAAAACTCTTCCTGATTGGCTGATGAGGAAATACTATAAAAAAAATCAAGTTTTTGTTTTTGATATAACTCACGAATTTGAACTTTTTCTTCTAAGATATTTAACATATCTAAAGAATGAATATAAGATTTTAAATAATTAATATCCTCGCTTGAAAAAGAATTATTAGTCAAAAATGCGGCAATTCCAGTAATAGCTCCGCTATCTCCTGTGGTTGATTTCACACTTAAAACACTTTCACTCACATAGCGATTTGCTGCTATAAAAATATAATAAAATACAACAAATGCTGTCAAAATCAATACTATTTTAAAAGAATTAAATATTTCTAAATTTTTAAACTTTTTTAATAATTCATTTTGCATTTATTTTTCCTTGATATACCGCTATACCCTCATCTACATCATCATATATAGTAGCTTGTCCATCTTGCATAAATATAATTTTATCACACCATTGTTTAATTTCAGCTACATTGTGTGAAACCATGATAACTTTTGACTGACTTAATTTTTCTTTATAAATTTTAGAACTTTTTTCTCTAAATTTAGGATCTCCCACAGCACCTGCTTCATCGATTAAATAATAATCAAAATCAAATGCCATGCTTAAACCAAAAGATATTCTAGCACTCATACCTGCTGAGTAAGTATTCATAGGCTCATCAAAAAATTTACCAAGCTCAGCAAAATCTTCAACAAATTTAATCTTTTCTTCTAAAGCCTTTCCTTTGTAACCATATACTCTAGCCACAAAGCGTGCATTGTCCCTTGCTGAGAGTCTGTGTTGAAACGCACCTGCTAAGCCTAGAGGCCAAGATAGTTTTTTATTAGTTATAATCTTACCTCTATCAGGAAGCAAGGAACCACTTAAAAGTTTCATTAAGGTTGATTTTCCAGCACCATTGCGTCCCATTAAACCTATACTACAATTTTCAGGGAATTCAAAACTTAAGTTTTTAAAAACATAATGCCTTCCACCATTGCGTAAAGGAAAAGATTTGGTTAAATTAACTAATTTTATCATCGTACCGCTATCAACTTTTCTCTAGTAAAATAATAAAAAAACAATCCTAAAAACAAAATCACACTTAAACATGCAATAGGGTAATAATAATTATAATCATCAAGTAATGGATAATTTTGAAAAAAATTATATTTTAAAAGCTCCATAATATGCAAAAGTGGATTGTAATATAAAATATCTAAAATAGGTTTGGGTACTATCCAAACAGGAAATACCACCAAAGAAGTCCAATATAAAATAGCATTTAAATAACCCAATGCCATTTTTAAAGGTTCTGCAAAATGTCCTGCTATAGCAAAACACATTCCCATAGCAAAACCAAACACTATAAGTAAAAAAAGTGAAAACATCACTTCTAAAAAGTGTTTAGGTATAACTTGCATATGCAAAAACCATCCAGCTAAAAACATCACACAAATAAAAATAGTAAAATAAATGCAAAACTCAAGCATAGTCCTAGCAATAAAGACATGTATAGGTTTTACTGGCTTATAAGCAAATAAAGTTAGATTAGAACTAATGCCATTTAAAAGCTGATTAATAATACTTCTAAACATAAAAAAAGGTATAATCCCTACTGCTAAAAATAAAAAGATAGAAACACCCTCGGGCATGATTTGATGGCGAAACTCTCTAATAAGTGTGATTATAGAAGTAATCACTAAGATTACCATCATAGGCTCTCCGATTACCCAAAAATAGCCCAAATATTTATTAATACCAAATCTTGTCTTTAACTCTCTAAAAAAAAGAGCATGTATGACATTAAACATATTTTTAGCAAACCTTTTTAAATTTTCAAAATTTTTATATTATACTTTTTTATCTTATATAATATTTAACAAGGTTTAAAAATGAAAAGAAATTTCTTTAAAGAATTAGAAAAAATTTTATATCACAAAGATATTTTTAAAAAGATTGAATTATTTAATGAATTTTATGAAAATTTTAAATCTAATTTGTATGATTTTAATCATTCACATGAAGCGATCATTTATGAAAACTCACAAGTTAAAATCCTTCATCCTATGAAAATAAGGCGTCCAAAAGAAGCAAATAGTACTTTATCTTTAGCTAAAATATTACATTCAGTTGCACATATAGAATATAGTGCTATAAATTTGGCCTTAGATGCTAGTTATAGATTTAAAAATTTGCCATTGAAATTTTATCAAGATTGGCTTGAGGTAGCTGATGAGGAAATTAAGCATTTTTTACTTTTAGAAAAAACTTTAAATGAACTTGGTTTTAAATATGGAGATTTTCATGCTCATGATAATCTTGAAAAAGCCTTATTTTTAACCAAAGATAATCTTGCTCATAGAATGGGCATAGTGCATAGAGGACTTGAAGCAAAAGGACTTGATGCCAATCCTTTTGTCTTAGAAAAATTAAACACAACTAATCATCCTATAAAAAGTTTATTTAGTGAAATTTTCACCATTATATTAAATGATGAGATTAAACATGTAAATAAAGGAGATTTTTGGTGGAATTATGCAAAAAATGAAAATGACGATTACCTTGATCTTTGTGCCAAATATAAAGAATTTAATCTTTTAGGAAAAGTATATAACAAAACAGCTAGAATACAAGCAGGGTTTAACGAAAATGAACTTCAAAAATTAGATGATTTTTATAATAGAAAATAAAGATGGTGGTTAGAGGCAGAATCGAACTGCCGACACGCAGATTTTCAGTCTGCTGCTCTACCGACTGAGCTATCCAACCACTGAATTGAAGTTGTAATTATACAATAGTTTTTTTAAAAAAAGTTGAAATTTGCATAAAAATGCAAATCATTCAGCAAAAGCTCCAAATTTAAAGATTTTTTGCATTCTTAATGCAGCTAATTCGCGTTTATCGTATTGTTCTAACTCTTCTATAGCTTTTAAGACATAATCACTTAAATTTTTAATCGCGTTTTCTTTATCTCTATGAGCTCCACTCATTGGCTCTTCGATAACATCATCTATTAAACCTTGAGTTTTTAAATCATCAGCAGTTACTTTCATCGCCTTAGTAGCAGCTTCACTTTTTGATGGATCATTCCATAAAATAGCAGCACAACCCTCAGGTGAAATCACAGAAAAAACTGAATTTTTCATCATAGCAAGTTTATCAGCTACTCCTATAGCCAAAGCACCACCACTTCCACCTTCGCCTATAACTACTGCTATAGTGATTGTTTTAAGGGCGCTTAACTCATATAAATTTCTAGCTATAGCCTCACTTTGACCACGCTCTTCAGCACCCACTCCTGGGTAAGCACCCGGAGTATCCACTAAAAATAACACCGGTATGTCAAATTTTTCAGCCATTTTTGCTACTCTTAGAGCTTTTCTATAACCTTCAGGATGAGGCATACCAAAATTTCTATGAAGTTTATCTTTAGTACCTCTACCTTTTTGCTCACCTATAACAATAATTTTTTTCCCACCTATATAACCTACATAACACACAATAGCAGGATCATCTCTAAAAGCACGATCACCATGGATTTCATAAGCATCACTTAATATAGCTTGAATATAATCAAGTGCATAAGGACGATCAGGATGTCTTGCAAGCTGTAAGCGTTGGTAATCACTTAAATTTTTATAAACTTTTTGAGTTTCTTTTTCAAGGTTTTTTTCTAAAATTTTTACTGCTTCATCATCGCCTTTGATTTTAGCATTTGCTAAATCTTCATCAATTTGCTGAATATTTTTTTCAAAATCTAAATAAGAAGCCATGTTAATCTACTTTTTTGAAAATCACACAGCCATTTGTTCCACCAAAACCAAAAGAATTGCTCATTACAACATTAACTTCGTTTTTTCTTGCAGTATTTGGTATATAGTCAAGATCGCAATTTTCATCTGCTACGATTTGATTGATAGTTGGCGGTAATACACCTTGATCAAGTGCCATTAAAGAAATAACAGCTTCAATAGCACCAGCAGCACCTAAACAATGTCCTGTTTGACCTTTTGTAGAACTAACTAAAGGAATTTGATCTTTGAAAAGTTCTTTGATAGCTGCTGTTTCATTTTTATCATTTACTGGAGTAGAAGTTCCGTGTGCATTAATATAATCTACTTTTGGATTTCCTGCCATTTTTAAGGCTTTTTTCATAGCACGCAATGGCCCTTCTAAAGTAGGTGAAGTGATATGATGTGCATCTGCACTTTCGCCAAAACCTACCAACTCAGCATAAATTTTAGCTCCACGCTTTTTAGCAGCCTCATACTCTTCAAACACTAAAGCACCAGCACCCTCACCCATTACAAAACCATCTCTTTCTTTATCAAATGGTCTTGAAGCCTTAGCTGGATCATCATTTCTAGTAGAAAGAGCTTTCATAGCAGCAAAGCCACCTATACCTACAGCACAAATAGCTGCTTCAGCACCTACTACAAGCATTTTATCTGCATTGCCTAAAGCTATGCTTTTATATGCTTCGCCTATAGCATGAGTTCCTGCTGCACAAGCAGTCACGCATGAGATATTTGGTCCTTGTAATCCATGCTCGATTGATACAATCCCACCAAGCATATTAACCAAAGCTGATGGTATGAAAAAAGGAGTTATTTTGCGTGGTCCACGCTGTGCGCAAGTAACGGAATTTTTTTCTATATTTGGTAAACCACCTATACCAGCTGCTGAAACTACACCAAATTCTTCTTTGTTTAAAGTTTCATCAAATTTAGCATCTTCCATAGCTTCTCTTGCTGCTTTAATACCAAGTTGTATAAAACGATCTATTTTTTTAACCTCTTTAGCATCACAGACACTTAAAGGATCAAAATTTTTTACTTCAGCAGCAATTTGCACTGGAAAATCAGTGGTATCAAAAAGAGTGATTTTATCAACGCCACTTTTACCATCACAAATTGCTTTAAATGAGCTATCTTTGTCTAAACCAAGGGCATTGATCATTCCTATACCTGTTACTACAACGCGTTTCAAACCGCACTCCTTATTAAAAATTAAAATTATTTTTGAAGATTTTCTATATAATTAACAACATCTTCGATTTTTACTAGTTTTTCAGCATCACTGTCTGGAATTTCTACATCAAATTTTTCTTCTAAAGCCATAACTAATTCAACAACATCTAAAGAATCTGCACCTAAATCTTCAATGATTTTAGATTCCATTTTAACTGCATCTTCATCAACACTAAGTTGCTCAACAACTACTTTTTTTACATCATCAAAAATTGCCATTTTTATCTCCTAGTTTAAAAAATTAAACCACATTTTACAATAAAAAAATAAATTTCTTGTTTAAAAAGTTAAAAATTAAAGATTATTACGAAAAATTTAATTATCTGTGTTTAAATAAAAGCTTAATTTTTAACAAAGGAAATTGATGCTTTTGGATAGACTTATAAAAGAAAATAAAAAAACTTGGGATCAATACATCTATCATGAATTTGTAAAAAAACTTCAAAATGGCACTTTAGAAAAAGATATATTTTTATTTTATCTTAAACAAGATTATATCTTTTTAAATAATTATGCAAAATGCTATGCTTTACTTGCTTTAAATGCGAACAATGCTAAAGAAATTCATTTTGCCATTAAAAATCAAAACTACACTTTAGAAGGAGAATTAGAACTTCATAGAAGTATTTTAAAGCTAGGTATTGATGTAGAAAAACTTGGCTATAAAGATGAAAGCTTAACTAATATTGCTTATACAAGGTACTTACTAAGTGTGGGGCAAAATGGAGATTATTTGGATATGCTGTGTGCTTTGAGTGCTTGTGCTATAGGATATGCATATATAGGGGAAGAAATTTATAAAGGACTTAATGAAAAAAGCTTAGAAAATCATCCTTACAAAGAGTGGATTTTAACCTATGCAGGTAAAGAATTTCAAGATGAAATTAAAGAATTTAAAGACTTTTTTAATTCTTATACAAATAGCATTAGTGAAGAAAAATTTAAAAAATTAAACGAAATTTTTTATACTACTATAAGACTTGAAACGGCCTTTTGGCAACACTCTTTAGAGCAAAAAATGGAAATTTAATCATCATAAAGATGATTAAATTATCAATTTAGCAATATTAATCCCTACAAAAGCAACCAAATATGCACATAAAGATGTAAATATAAAAAGATACCATGCATACTTTTTATTTCCTGCTTCTTTAGCAAAAACTATAGTTGCTGCAAAGCAAGGATTATAAATCATAATAAAAAGTATAAAAGCTACTGCTGTGTTAAAAGGGATGTTTTCTTTTATAGCCTCTTGTAAATTTAAACTTGTCTCATCAACTTCATCGCCTAAAGAATAAAGCACGCCCATAGTAGAAATCATCACTTCTTTAGCTGCTAAACCACTTACCAAAGATACACTAAGTTTCCAATCAAAGCCAAGTGGTGCAAAAATAGGCTCTATTGCTTTGCCAAATTGTCCAAGATAACTATTTTCTATCTGAAGCTCTTGAGTTAAAGCATCTTGAGTATTATTTTCTTGTGCAGGAAAATTACTCGCAAACCAAATAAGCAAAGAAGCTATCAAAATAAATGTTCCTGCTTTTTTTAAATACATTTTGGCTTTGTTAAACACCATAAACCATACCAAATTCCAATTTGGCATTCTATATTTTGGCATTTCCATTACAAAAGGTTCATCTTGTCCTCTAAAAGCGCTCATTCTTAAAATCTTAGCTGCAATCAAACCCAAAAACGCACCCAAAAGATAAATCCCAAAAAGATAATTTCCCGCCACATCAGCAGGAAAAAACACTCCAACAAAAAGCACATATACAGGAAGTCTTGCGCCACAACTCATAAAATTAATAATAAAAAGAGTTAATAGTCTATCTTTTTTATTTTTTAAAGTTCTTGTAGCCATAAATGCAGGTACTGAACAGCCAAAACCCGTGATTAAAGGGATAAAACTTTTACCATGTAAGCCAAATTTGTATAAAATTCCATCTAATAAAAATGCAACTCTAGCCATATATCCAGTTGTTTCAAGCAAGGCTATACCAAAAAATAAAATCATAATATTTGGTAAAAAAGTTATAACCGCACCAACCCCACCTAAAACACCATCAGCTAAGGCTGAAGCGATAAATTCATTGCTAATATTATTTTTTACCATATCACCTAAATTAGCAAAAAACATTTCTATATAATCCATAGGGATTTGACCTAAAGTAAAGGTTAGTTGAAATAAAGCCCACATAAAAAACAAAAATATAGGAATTCCTAAAAATTTATTAATTAAAATAGAATCTATTTCTTTAGTATGATTTTTATACTTAACACTCTTGCTTAAAACCTTAACACATATACCATTTGCAAAAGCAATCAGCTCTTCTTTAAAAATACTTTCCATATCTTTGCTATGATATACCATGTAAATTTTTTCTAAAGCTTCATCAAGTATTTTTCTCAAAGCATGCGAAATGACTATATTAACTTCATTTTTAAGCAAAGCTATCGCTAAATCTTTTGTAGAAAAATCTAAATAAGTAATTTCATTTTGATTTAAAAATTCACTTATTTTTACAAGTTCTTCTTCTATGATATCACTATAAACACGCTCTTTAGCTTCAAATTTAGCTTCATGGGTTGAAATGATTAAATCCAAAAGTGCATTTAGATTTTCTTTAGTTTTAGCGCACACGCCAAGACAAGGTGTATTTAGAAGTTGGGATAAAATTTTAAAATCTATACTAAAACCTTCATTTTTAGCTTCATCTTGCATATTTAAAGCCATAATCATTTTGATTTTAGCTTCTATTAAAGATGCGCTCAAAATCAAATTACGCTCTAAATTTGTAGAATCAAGCACATTTACTACAAGATCAAATTTACCCTTTTTTAAAAAATCTTTTGTAATTTTTTCTTCTTCGCTATAACCATCTAATGCATAAGTTCCTGGTAAATCTATAAATTTAAACTCATAATTTTTATAAATTAATCTAGCCTCAGCCTTTTCAACCGTAACACCGCTAAAATTTCCAACTTTCATATTAGCTTTACAAAGTGCGTTAATTAATAAACTTTTACCAACATTTGGCTGACCTACTAAAGCAACGATGATTTCTTTCATTAAAACTCTTTTGAAATTTGTATTATTTTTGCTTCACTTGAGCGTAAAATCACGCAAGTTGTATCAAGTTCTACCATAATAGTAGAATTTGCTATAGAAGAGCGAATTTTTTTAACTTTTTTGTTTTTTGCAAAACCAAAACTAAAAAGTCTTGCTTGGAGTTGTTTATCTGCTTCAAAGCCTACTATAAAGGCTTCTTCATTGTCTTTTAATGTATCTAAAGTCATGTTTTTCCTTACAAAAACTAAGATAAGACATTATATAAAAAATTCAATTATTTATTTTTTAAAATAATAAGCAATCTCAAAAAATGAGATTGCTAGAAATCAAAATCATTTAGATTTTCTAAATTTTGAAGCTTTTTGACTAATTCCTCAGCCTTTTCTAAAGAAAGTGCTATGCTAGCATTAGAAAGAAATTTATCTTTTAATTCATCAAAACTTAAAGGATTATCAAAATTTCCTTTATTTATAAACACATCTTTTTTAATTACTCTTCCATCATTTAAAACAGCTTCTAAATGTCCTGGAAAGTATTTAGGGAAACCGCTAGATTTTTTCTTCTCATAGCTAATTTTTTTAGCAAATTCTATTAGTTCAGCTCTATTTAAATTTTCATAAGATTTTAAAGTAATTTTGCCATCAAAAAATGCCAAGGCCATTAAAAAAGGCATGGAAAATTTGGCCGCATAAGCACTTTGTGGAGTGTATTTTGCTTCTATTGGATCACAGATAAATGAAATTGGCACTTCATCTACAAAGCAATGCAAACTTTTGATATCTTGCGCTTTTAAGCCATCATTTCTTAAACTCATAGCACAATCAATAAGCCCATGTGCAAAATGACAACTTGGATAAGGTTTTAACGAAACTTGCATTACTTGCCAAATTTCATTCAACCCCTTACAAAGTTCATTTTTATCACATTCATCTTCTAAGCCAAAAGTTCTAAAGACATTATCCCTTCCTTCAAATATACTCAAAGGACCACTCATATTAGCTTTTGCGAAATTTGCTACCAAAATTCCATTTTTCAAAGCATTAGCTATGTGTAAAACTTTAGAATTAGATCCATTAGATAAAAACTCATTTACCCCACTTGCAAAACTTCCTGCTAAACCTAGTGCATTGATAATTTGATCTTTGTTTAAATCAAGTAAAACACAACTTGCAGCCACACTACCAAAAATTCCTGCTATAGCTGTAGTATGAAAGCCACGCTTATGAAAACTTCCTTTACTTGCTATACCCACTCTAGCAGCAATTTCCCAACCAACAATAAAGGCTTTTAAAACTTTCTTTCCATCTTTACTTACACTAAATCCATAAGTTAAACAAAGCGGGGTTAAAATAGCACTAGCGTGCAAAATAGCTTCAGTATGAGTATCATCAAAATCAAGGGCATGCGCTGCAATAGCATTTACCATCGCAGCATAAATTACATCAAGCTTTTTATCCCCACTCCAAATTTTTTCACTAGGATTTACGCTTAAAGCTTCAAAAGCCTTAGTTGCATTTAAAACACAAGCTTCATTTTTAGCAGCTAGGGCTGTTCCTAGTGCATCAAGCATAAGCTCTTTTGCTCTTTGTTTTACTTCACTAAGAATAGCTTCATAGTCTAAATTTACGATAAATTCGGCTAGTTTTTCACTTAAATACATTTTTTCCTACTTTAGAATTTGTGCATTAGCGATTTTTTCTAAGAACTCATCAACTAATTTTGGTGCATAACCTACATAAGTTGTAGCATCCATTAAAACATCAATGTCTTTTTCACTTAAAACCTTACTTACACGCTCATCTTCAAGTAAAACAACTTTAAAAGTTTTATGATTTTCTATACCTCTCATAGCATTTTCATAAACAATTTCATGTGCATGTTGCTTACCATAATGATCACTCAAAGCAAACATCACACGTTCTGCTAATACAAAGCCATTAAGCGTATCAAGATTTTTTAACATTTTGTCTTTTTTAACTTCTAAATCATCAAAGACAAATTTCATATTTGCTAATACTACTGAAAGCATTAAAAATGCTTCTGGCAAAAGCTTCCATTCCATTTTCCAAACTTGACCATCTCTTTCATGCTCATGTCTTTCTATATCGCTTAAAATTGCAATATTAGCTCTTAGGGCATTACTTACAGTCACTGCGTTTTCACTTACTGCGGGATTTCTTTTATGAGGCATAGTAGAGCTTCCCACTTGACCTTTTCCAAAAGGCTCAGCAATTTCATCGATTTCATTATGAGCTAAAATTAAAAGTTGATGTGCTATTTTGTTAAAGGTTGCGTTGATATTACCTAAAACATAACCAAGCTCAATAAAACGATCTCTTGCTGGTTGCCATGAGATGTCAGGAACTTCTAAACCTAAGCTTTCTAAAGTAAGTTTTTCTACTTCATTAGCCTTGTCACTTAAGCTTGCTTTAGTTCCCACTGCACCTACGATTAATCCTACATATAATCTTTTTTCAAGTTCGATAATTCTTTCATAGTGACGATTAAGCTCACTTAGCCAAATTGCAACTTTGTGTCCAAAAGTTATAGGTAAAGCTTGTAAAGCTAAGGTTCTTCCCATCATTGCAGTGTTCTTATGCTCTTTTGCGATTTTTGCTAAATTTTTAGCTATATCTTTTAAATCTTGTTTGATTAAAGCCATAGCTTCTTTAAATTGTAAAACTATGCCTGTGTCAATGATATCTTGTGTTGTTACACCAAAATGCACATATTCGCCAAGACCATTTTCGCAAGCTTTTTCCAAACCTCTAACAGTAGGCACTAAAGGGTGTTTAGTCTTTTTAAACTCAGCAAAAATAAAATCCATATCCATAAATTTACAATGCGCTTTTTTAGCTATTTCTGTAGCTGCCTCATTAGGGATAATGCCAAGTTTTGCTTGAGCTTTTGCCAAAGCAGCTTCTACATCAAGCCATTTTTGAATTCTATTTTCTTCACTAAAAATAGCTCTCATTGCAGGGGTGCTCCAAGAATCTTGAAGCAACCTCATATCAAATACACTCACACCCATGTTTTATCCTTTAAAATTTATTTTTTCAAATGCTTGTTTTAAATCAGCAATCAAATCCTTACTATCTTCAAGACCTATATGAAATCTTACAAAAGGACCTCTAGTACTCCAATCTGTTGCCGTTCTTGGCGGAGTAGTAACAGTAGCTAAACTCTCATATCCACCCCAACTTGCACCGATTGAAAAATACTCTAAATTATCTACAAACAAAATAGCTTGTTCTTTAGAAATGCCATCTGCAAATTCAATCGTTACCATACCATTAGCACCTTTATGATCGCGCATAAAAACTTCATAGTTTGGATGAGTTTTTAATTTTGGATAAAAAATTGTTTTAACTTCTTTTCTACTTTGTAAAAACTCTACTACCTCATCTGCACTTTTTTCATGAGCCCTCATTCTTACATCTAAAGTTCTCATACCACGAAGCACTAAATAAACATCATCAGGACTTGTAGTAAATCCTAAAGCTTCTGGTAATTTGTCAAAATTTTTCCATTCTTTTTCATTAATCACTACTATACCCATAGTAACATCTGAATGCCCACTTAAGTACTTAGTCGCTGCAATTACTGAAATATCTACTCCAAGCTCAAGCGGATTTAAAAAATACCCGCTTGAATAAGTATTATCAATCGCTACTGGTATGTTATGTTTGTGCGCAATTTCGCAAAGTTTTGGTAAGTCTATGATTTCATAAAGTATAGAACCTGGACTTTCACAAAGGATTAATTTTGTATTTGGTTTGATTTTTTCCTCTACATCAGAAGCATCAGCTTTTAGAAAGTCAATTTCTACACCCATTTTAGTTAAAAATAAATCACAAATTGTTCTAACAGGTCCATAAATAGCATCAGTGATTAAAAAATGAGCATCTTTACTAGCATAATTTAAAAGCACCATAGCTAATGCTGCAAGCCCTGTTGGGAAAAGTTGTGCTCTATAACCACCCTCAAGCTCACAAATAAGTTTTTCAAGTTCAAAATTTGTAGCTGTTCCTCTAGCACCATAACTCAAAACACGCTCATTTTTTCTTAGCTCGCGGTATTTTTGCCAAGTAGCATGATCTTTAAAAAGTATGGTTGATGCACGCATTAAGGTTGGATTAACTGATCTTGCTTCAGCGCTTTGATCGCCTCTTCCTAGGTGGATTAATTTAGTTTTATTATTCATTTTAAGTCCTTTTTTACAAATAAACATAAGTCATAATCACATTAACAATAGCAGCTACAAGCATAGGAATAGCTGTTCTTTTTACAACTTGCAATGGATTTACTTTAGCCATAGCTGAAATTGCCAAAATAGCTGGTGCAATAGGTGAAACACATCTACCAAAA
Source organism: Campylobacter sp. RKI_CA19_01122 (assembly GCF_025771325.1). Classification (NCBI taxonomy): domain Bacteria; kingdom Pseudomonadati; phylum Campylobacterota; class Epsilonproteobacteria; order Campylobacterales; family Campylobacteraceae; genus Campylobacter; species Campylobacter sp. RKI_CA19_01122. Next base: position 31,416 of record NZ_JAKMPZ010000009.1, read on the forward strand.
CCTGTCATGATTTGGATAGGTGCTATCATAGTTATAGTTTCAACTCCAAAAGATTTTGCTATATTTGGAATGAGTGGTGCAAAAGAAAAAAATGCTGCATTTCCTGAACCCATTAAAAATGCACACACAGCAAGTAAAATAGAAACTGCTATGATGATAGCAAGCACTCCAAAACCTGCATCTTTTGCAAAGTCTATTAAAGTATCTACAAAACCAACCGATAAAAGGCCACTTGCAAAAACTTGGCCACAAACGATCAAAGAAACTGTGATTACAAACAAATGCCCCATACCTTTGAAAAATACCATGATAGAATTTAAAGTATCAATTAAACTTTTATAACGAATGATTTCAAAAATAATTGCTATAAAAGTTGAAATCATCATAGCAACTGGCACATTCATCCTAATTGCAGTAGATGAAGCTGCTTTAACTTCTTCCATGGTAGTAAATCCCATTAACACCATTATGCTATCTAAAACACTACTAAAGCCCAAAATTAACACTAAAGGTATAATAGGTAAAATCGCATAAATTCTAGGTGGTTTTTTAAGCTCTTCACTTTTGCCATCATGTTCTGCTAATTCTTTTTCAACATCATCACGGTTAAATGTGAAATTTTCTTTTTTATCAAAATATTTTGAGCAAAAATAAATCGCAATACCCACTGCTATGATAATAGGCACAGTTGTAGGAAGCTGATAATGCACAAAATAAATTGCAGGATCAATTTCAGCTGTTTTTGCAGCTAAAATTACATTACCACTGCCTGGGCCATGGTCAATGTATTGACAAATAGCAATAATCGAAAGCGCAGAAAGCTTAGAAACACCTGAACGCACTAAAATAGGGTACATTGTAACCATAAGCAAAAGTGCTAAACCTGCATGTGAAGGTATAAAAAGCACTAAAAACTGGATCACAAAATATGAAACCAACAATAAAACATAAGGTGATTTCACAGCTTTTAAAGGTCTTTCAAATACTTTAAACAAAGCATAACTTGCACCTACATGATCCATGTAAGCAGAAAATCCTGCTATACACATTAAAGTAAGTCCAAGACCTGCTAGAGTACTTGACATTTTAGTATTTACTACTTGGAAAATATCAAAAAGACCTAAATGTAAAGATTGTTTTTCACTAATGATAGGAGAAAGTCCAAAAATTCCTGCTAAAGCTAACAAGAATAAACCACTTAAAAGCAACGCCATGTGGGCGTTGATTTTTTTATAGAGCATAAATACAAGTAAAAATACAGAACATCCTGCAAAAAATAAACCCAACATGCTCTATCCTTTATGAGCAATAACCTCTATCTCCACTTTTGCTCCCTTAGGAAGATCTTTTACCGCAAAAGCACTTCTTGCAGGATATGGAGCTGCGAAAAATTCAGAATAAACCTCATTGAAAGCCAAAAAATCATCAATATTTGCCAAAAAGCAAGTCGTTTTAACTACATTATTAAAATAAAGATTATTTTCTTCTAATATAGCCTTGATATTTAACAATGATTGTCTTGTTTGTTCTTTTACATCTTCACTTTCTATGTTTCCACTTTGTGGATTAATAGGAAGTTGTCCTGAAATAAATAACAAACCATTAGCTTCTCTATAAGCTGAATATGGTCCTATAGCCTTTGGATAATTTGCCATGTATACTCCTTGTGTTTAAATGAAATCATAATATAATATTATCATCATAATAATAAATTGTCAATATTTTTTTATCATAATAATAATTTTTTTTATTGTTGTAAATATTAACAACTTTGATGAAAATATTTTGTAAAATAACAAAAAACAACAAAAAGGTCTAGATCATGGATGAACAACAAAAAGAATTATTTATCAAACTCACTCAATTTTTAGGGCAAGTTCTTGGAGATCAGTATGAAATAGTTTTTCATGTGATTTCACCTGAGGGTTCATACATAGCAGCCATTGCAAATAATCATATTAGCGGAAGGACAATCAATTCTCCATTAACCTCTTTTGCGAGTGAGCTTGTACAAGAAAAAGAATATTTAAATAAAGATTTTTTATGTGATTACAAAGCAAAGGTTGGAAAGTCTAAGATCGTTACTGGATCAACCTTTTTTATAAAAAACCAAAATAAAATTGTAGGAATTTTATGTATAAATCACGACACCACAGAACTTAGAAATGCTATTAGTAAAATCATAGAACTAGAAAAAATTAATGATTTTAGTGATTTATTAGATATTCACAATCAAAACAATGTAAATTTACACAATGTGAGTAATATAGAAACACTTAGTCATTCTATAGAAGATATTCTAGCTGAAAACATAGACTTAAAATATTTAAATTCAGGATATAGCTTAAGCACTGAACAAAAAGATGAGATTATTAAAAAGCTTCATTCAAAGGGAATTTTTAATATAAAAGGAAGTATACCTATAGTTGCTAAGTCACTTAATATATCAGAACCTAGCGTCTATAGATATTTGCAAAAATTTAAAAATAGCCTTTAATAGCTAAAAAACTATTTGCGATATAAAATAAGCACTCACAACAGCACCAATGATTAAAGAAAAACCCGGTCTTAAATAAGAGTGATTGATCACAAATTTTCCTATTTTTGTTGTGCCTGTTCTATCAAAAGCCACGCAAGCTATTTGATTAGCTCCTGGAACTATAAAATCTCCACTCACACAAGGATAAAGCACGATAAGAATTTGAGGAGGAATTCCCAAACTCACACCCAAAGGCATCAAAGCAGCTACTGTTGCAGCTGGAGAAAAAATCACCATAGAAAAGGCAAATAAAGCCACGCCAAATAAATATGGATAATCTTCTACAATATGTGATAAAGAATTACTAAATAAAGGCTTGTAAGCTTCAAAAAATGTCCCTGTCATCCAAGCTATACCAAAAACCCCTACAACGCCTATAAGTCCTGATTTAAATACAGAAGCTTCACCAAGTTTATTAGCAGGAACTTTAGCAAAAAGCATAATTAAACAAGCTGTTGCAAGCATGATCATTTGAATTAAATTTGGGGTAGAAAGTCTTTCTATTTTACCATTTGCAAGCTCATAGTGAGGTAACAAATTTGTAAAAGTCCCAAAGAAAATAATGGTTAAAATCCCCAAAGCAAATATTAATAAAGCTCTTTTTACTTTAGGATCTGTTTCTTGTTTATCTTCTTGTTTATCTTGAGTTAAAAACTGATATTCCCCTGCTCTTACTCTTCTTTGAAATTCCTCATCTTGCTCAAGCTCTTTTCCTCTTTTAAAAACGCTCAAACAAGCACATATAACGCCAATTAAAAATGCTGGCATTACCACAGCTAATATTTGAACAAGTCCTACACCACTAATGGCTAAAATGGCTACCATACCTGCAGTGGCTGCACTCATAGGAGAAGCCACCACTGCAATACCTGCTGCTATAACTGAAACCGAAAGTGGTCTTTCAGGACGAATTTTAGCTTGAGCAGCTACTTCAGCAATCACTGGATAAATAGAAAAAGCCACATAAGTAGTACCACAAAATATTGTAAATGTGGATGTGATTAATGGGCCCATAAAAACAATAGCTTGAGGTTTTTTCTTTAATGCTTTTTCAGCTATTTTTACTAGCAAATCAAGCCCGCCTGCGCTTTGCAAAACACTCACGCAAGTAATCACAGCAAGTATAATAAACACAACACTCACAGGAAGTGAAGCTGGTTGCATACCAAAAACTAACACCAAAATACACATACCAAGCCCACCTGCAACCCCAAGTCCTATACCACCATATCTACCACCTATGGCTATCATAGAAAAAATAATAAAAAGTTGAAGTATAAAAATAATATCCATCTAATCTTCGCCCTTATTGTTTATTTTTTACATTTATCCAACAATTCTTTTGCATGTTCAATTTGCTCTAATACAACTTTAGTTCCTGTACCGCCATAAGAAAGTCTTGCGTCTATACAAGTTTCTAAAGCAATTGCTTCATAAATATCTTCTTGGATATTTTCATTAAATTGATGGAATTCTTCCATGCTAAGCTCTTCAAGCATTTTTCCGTGTTTAATACAATAATTCACAGCACCACCAACTATACTATGAGCTTCTCTAAATGGTATATTTTTTCTTACTAAATAATCAGCCATATCTGTGGCATTTGAAAATCCTTTTGCAGCTGCTGCTCTTGTATTATTAGTATTTACTTGCATTTTTTCTATCATAGGAGTTATAATTTTTAAACTTGCCATTAAAGTATCCATAGAATCATAAACTTGAGCCTTATCTTCACTCATATCAGTATTATAAGCTAATGGAATACCTTTCATAATAGTTAGCATTGCCATAACATTACCATACATTCTACCTGTCTTACCACGCATTTTTTCGGCTACATCAGGATTTTTCTTTTGAGGCATTATGCTTGAACCTGTACAAAAATCATCACTTAATTCTATAAATTTAAAATCTTGACTTGAAAAAAGTATAAGCTCTTCACAAAAACGACTAAGGTGCATGAAACACATTGCAGCAATAGCAGTAAATTCAACCATGTGGTCTCTATCACTTACACTATCAATGCTATTTTCTGTTGGTTTAGTAAAGCCTAGTTCTTTGGCACAAAAATGTCTGTCTATATTAAATGTAGTTCCGCCAAGTGCAGCTGCTCCCAAAGGACACTCATTCATTCTTTTATATAAATCCTCAAAACGAGAATAATCCCTACTTAACATCCAAAAATACGCCATAATCCAATGTGAAAAAAGCACTGGCTGGCCCGTTTGCAAATGCGTATAACCTGGCATAATAGCTTTGATATTTTTTTGAGCTTGATGGATAATTTCTTCTTCTAAAGCAATAATTTGACCTAAAATTTCTTTAATAACTGCCCTCATATGCATTTTTGAATCAAGTGTAGTTTGGTCATTTCTACTTCTTGCGGTGTGAAGTTTTCCACCTACTGGACCTACGATTTGTGTCATTCTTTTTTCTACAGCCATATGAATATCCTCATCAGCTATATCAAAAACAAAGGTTCCATTTTGAATTTCTTCTCTAACTTGTTCTAAGCCCTTAATGATAGTTTTTGCTTCATCGTCTTTTATAATACCTTGTTTTGCAAGCATGGTGCAGTGAATTATACTACCTTGTATATCAAAAGGAGCAAGTCTTGGCTCAACTGGTAGTGAAGCAGTATATTCTTCAACTAATTTATTTGTAGGTAAATCAAAACGCCCACCCCATAATTTTTCTGCTTTGTTAGACATTTGTTATCCTTTCATTAAAAAATTAGGGGTAATTTTATTTGAATTTATTTTAATTTAGCTTAAAATTTTTATTTCTATAATAAAAAATTTTAAAAATTTATAATTTAATAATAGAATTTTTTGATAATTTTAAATAAATAAAATATATTTTTAATATATTATAAATTTTTAACTATTTTTTGAAAATTTTTAATACACTAAAAGCTATTTTTTTAAGAAAACTTTTTTTAGAATGCTTTGTTAAAAACTCTACTATATCTCTATGCCCAAACATCAACGCGAAAGTAAAAGGTGTCATACCAAGACCATTGTTTTCATCAATATTTGCTCCATGTTCTACCAAAAGCTTACACATAGGTAAATATCCTTTAAAACACACCCCTGCTAATGGAGTTTGTCCTCTATCATTTTTCTCATCTACCCTAGCATTATTTTCTAGTAAAAACTTAGCACATTCATAAGCATTATGATAACTTGCAAGCATTAAAAGACTATCGCCTTTATGATTTTTTAAATTCACACTCAAACCCGCTTCTATCATAGTCTTTAAATTTTGTAAATCATTTTGTCTTGCGTAATCAAAAGCCATAGTGCAAAGCTCTTGAATTCTTTTTTCTTCTTCATTACTAAACATATTTTTCCTTTATAATCTTTAGTTTGCCACTTTTAAAGTGGCAAGTAAAAATTACATTTTCAAAGCTTTTTTAACGCCATTTGCATATTCACTTGAAATTTTTTCAAAATGACTTAATGCTCTAGCAATAATTTTTTCATCAACCCCACTCATAGAAGCTGCTATGTTTTTAAATAATTGCTCTTTTTGATCTTGATTCATTATATCAAACAAGGCTCTTGGTTGGGTGTAAAAATCATTATCAAGTGGAGCATATCTTTGCGCATTACCTTCAAGTACTAAGTCAGGCTCTAGGTAATTTTTATCTTCTTTTGGACTATCATCATAACTATTTGGTTCATAATAAGCAAGGCCATTTTTGTAAGTGTCAAAATTCATAGCACCTGCTACATTATAAGTATTTACTTCACTTTTTGCACGATTAACTGGTAATAAATGATAATTTGTTCCTATGCGGTATCTGTGTGCGTCAGGATAAGAAAAAATTCTAGCTTGCAACATTTTATCAGGACTAAAACTAATACCAGGAACAATATTGCTTGGACTAAATGCAGCTTGTTCTACTTCATTAAAGTAATTTTGTACATTTTTATTAAGTACTAATTCGCCTACTTCAATTAAAGGCACAATACTATGCGGCCAAACTTTAGTTAAATCAAAAGGATTAAAACCTAATTTTTCTGCTTCATCTTCTTTTAAAACTTGAATTTGGAAAGTCCATTTTGGAAAATCTCCTTTTTCAATAGCTTCATATAAATCTCTTTGATGACTTTCTCTATCACTTGCTATTAAATTTGCTGCTTCTTCGTTGGTTAAATTTTTAATACCTTGCTTGGTTTTAAAATGAAATTTCACCCAAAATCTTTCGTTTTTATCATTAATCAAACTATAAGTGTGACTTCCAAAACCATGCATATGACGATAGCTTGCAGGAATTCCTCTATCACTCATTAAAATAGTAACTTGATGTAAGCTTTCAGGACAAAGGCTCCAAAAATCCCATGCAGCATTATTGCTTCTTAAATGATTTCTTGGATCTCTTTTTTGAGTGTGGATAAAATCAGGAAATTTATATGCATCTCTTATAAAAAATGTCGGAGTATTATTACCTACTAAATCCCAATTTCCTTCTTTAGTATAAAATTTAATAGCAAAACCTCTTACATCTCTTTCTGCATCAGCTGCACCTGCTTCGCCTGCAACGGTTGAAAATCTTATAAATAAAGGTGTATTTTCTCCAAGCTGTAAAACTTTTGCCTTGGTGTACTGAGAAATATCTTTAGTGATTTTAAGCTCCCCATAAGCACCGCTCCCTTTTGCATGAACAGTTCTTTCTGGAATTCTTTCTCTATTTTGATGGGCAAGTTTTTCTAACAAAATATAATCTTGCATTAAAAGTGGACCCTTAGCACCTGCGCTTAATGAATTTTGATTATCGGCTATGATATTTCCGAAATCATTGGTTAGTTTTTTCATCTTTTCTCCTTTTTATAAATAATAATTTTTATTATTTGATAAATTATATCCATATATTATTAAAATAAAATTAAACAATAAAAATTATTATTTTTGAAAAAATAATCTTTTTTTAAGCATAATTATTTTTATTTTGTATTAAAATTGTTGAAAAATAAGAATAAGTGCTCTTATTTTAAATATTTTTACTACAAAATTAATAAAACAAGGAGAGTTTAATGGATAAAGAAACAAGAACTTACTATATTAAATTAGTGAAATTTCTTGCTGATGCTTTGGGAAGAAATTATGAAATAGTTTTGCATGATGTAAGTGAAGATGGTACTAATATAGCAGAAATAGCTAATAATCATATTAGCAAAAGAACTATAAATTCACCTCTAACAGGCTTTGCTATTGAAATGATTAAAAACAAAATCTATTTAGAGCGTGATTATATAACACATTATAAAACTTCAGCTAAAAGCTCACAAGTAATGTCAGGCTCTACTTTTTTTATTAAAAAAGATGAAAAACTTGAAGGTTTGCTTTGTATTAATCATGATACTTCAGCATTTAAAAAAATCTCTGATGAAATTTTAAATCTTGGAAATATTTATGATAATTCTTATGAAAGTCCTGAACAAGAAAATAAAGAATACATAAAACTTGATTTAGAAGAAATCGTTGAAGATATTACGGGGATAGATATTGAAAGTTTTAAAAATAAAAGTTTAAAACCGAAGGAAAAACAAAAAATGATAGCTAGTTTATATGAAAAAGGCGTATTTAATGTAAAAGGTGTTATTCCTAAAGTTGCGGAGCTTTTAAATATTTCAGAACCTAGTGTTTATAGACATTTACAAAAGATTAAATAATCATAATTTAAAAAAAATATAATTTTTGATACAATAACATTTTAAAATTTTATAAAAGGAAAAATATGGCTGATGATATGATGGATGAACAAGGTGAATCAAAGAAAAAAGGCGGGAATACTTTAGTAATCATTATCGTTGTATTTTTATTTGTATTTTTACTTGTTATTGTAGGAGCAATTGCTTATCTAATGTTTAGTGGCGGCTCTGAAGAAAATCCTACCCCGCAAACCGAAGAAAGCGCACAAGTTGCACAAGCTCCTAAAAAAACAAATGCAGTAGCAGCTAGAGGGAGTGATTATGCAAATATTGGCGTGATGTATCCTTTAGCACCTTTTACGCTAAATTTATTAAGTGATGGTGGATCAAGATATGTAAAATGCACCATTCAACTTGAACAAAATGTTGAAACCTTAACTCCTGAACTTGATAAAAAAGTTGCTATTATTAGAGATATTATCATTAGAACTTTAACATCAAAAACCTTTGAAGAAGTAAGCACTACAAAGGGTAAAGAAAGATTAAAAGATGAATTAACCGGTAAGATCAATGAAGTTTTAACTGATGGTTTTATCAAAAATATTTATTTTACCGACTTTGTAGTATCTTAATGATAGGCTGTGACATAGTCGTATGCTCTCGCATAGAAAAAATTTATGAAAGACATAAAACACTTTTCTTGGATAAATTTTTGTCCAAGAAAGAGCAAAGTTATATAAAAAATACCAACACTCTAGCCGGATTTTGGGCTATTAAAGAAGCTGCCTCTAAGGCTTTGGGGGTTGGAATTTCTAAAGAATGTTCTTTTTTTGACATCACCATCTCTAAAGATGACAAAAATGCTCCACACATTAGTTTTTCTCAAAAAGTCATGCAAGAATTCAAAATTAAATCAGCAAGTGTAAGCGTAGCGCATGATGGGGGTTTTGCTATAGCAGTAGTAGCTATAGAAACTAAGCAAGGTTAAAACCTTGCTTACATATAAAGCCCGCCATTGACTTTTAAAATTTCTCCTGTGATATAAGAAGAATGATCACTTAATAAAAACGCCACAGCTTGAGCTACCTCACTTGTATCTGCAAAACGCTTCAAAGGGATATTATTAATATAATTTTGTTTTATTTCATCACTTAAAACTTCAGTCATATCACTTTTTATAAAACCTGGGGTAATGCAGTTATATCTTATATTTCTTGCTGCACCTTCTTTAGCAAAAGATTTTGTTAATGCTATCATACCACCTTTGCTAGCACTATAATTAGTTTGGCCTGCATTTCCCATTTCTCCAACTATAGAAGCAATATTTACAACCGCACCAAAACGCTTTTTACTCATAGTTTTTAATGCCTCTCTACAACCTAAAAAACTTGAATTTAAATTAGCATTAATCACTGAAGAAAAATCATCCATACTCATTCTAAGTGCTAATTTATCATTAGTAATACCTGCATTATTAACTAAATAACTAAGCTCACCATCACTTTCCACTATAGTTGCAATAGCACTTGTAAATTCTTCTTCAACACTTGCATCAAATTTAATCACAGCTGCAGTGCCACCACTTTTTTCTATCTCTTCTTTTAGTGCATCAGCAAGTTCAGGCTTACTTCTATAATTAATCCAAACTTTTAAGCCATAACTTGCTAATTCTTTGGCTATTGCTGCACCTATACCTTTACTTGCACCTGTTATTAAAACATTTTTTCCACTAAATTTCATTGTTCTCCTTTAAATTAAAATAAAGCCTCATCCATTTCTTTTGGGATAGGTAAGTTTAAAATTTTAAGCACGCTTGGTGCTATATTGCTAAGTCCCATGCCTTCTTTAAGCTTTTCTACTCCTTGAGCTTCTACAAAAGCAAAAACATCAAAGGTTGTGTGATTAGTGAGCATATTTTCTTTTTCATCCCTCATCGCTTCACAGTTTCCATGATCTGAAGTAATAATAAAAGCATAATCATGCTCTCTTGCTTTAGCAATAACCCTACCTAAACACTCATCTACACATTCAACCGCACTAATCGCAGCTTCAAAATCACCCGTATGTCCTACCATATCACCATTTGCAAAATTTACTACGATAAAATCCATACCACTTTCTATACCCTTAAGCACCTCATCTGTGACTTCTTTAGCACTCATTTGAGGTTTTTCATCGTATGTTTTTACTTTAGGACTTGGAATTAAAATTCTTGTTTCATTGCATTCTAATTCTTCTTTTCCCCCATTAAAGAAAAAGGTTACATGAGCGTATTTTTCTGTCTCAGCTGTGTGAAGTTGGCTTAAATTTGCATTAGCTATCACAGAAGCTAAAGTATTATTTAACTCTTCTTTTTCAAACATCACAGGTAGTTTAAAACTCTCATCATACAAACTCATAGTAATGGCATTTTTTATAAGCACTTCTTTTGGAAATTCATTAAAACTTTCTTGGGCTAAAGAAGCGACTAATTGACGCATTCTATCATTTCTAAAATTGATAAAAATCACACCATCTTCAACCTTAATTCCATCAAAGTTTTGACTAATAACTGGGGTTAAAAACTCATCTGTGATATTTTCATCATAGTTTTTTTGTATAAATTGCATAAAATCATCACACTTTGGTGCCTTAGCAAATAAAGCATCATAATAAGACTTAACCCTATCATAGCGCTTATCTCTATCCATAGCATAAAATCTTCCCGATAAAGAAGCAAAATTAACCCTTTCTTTTTCGCAAAATTCCTGTAAAGATTTTATAAATTCTAAACCTGAATTTGGAGGACAATCCCTACCATCACTAATTGCATGCGCAAAAACTTCTTTATTTTCTTGCCTACAAATTTTTAAAAGTGCATTAAAATGTGTATGCATAGAATGCACCCCGCCATCACTATAAAGCCCTATAATATGCACTCTTTTGCATTTTTGCAATAATTCTTTTAAAGCCTTATTGTCTTTTAAAGTGTCATTTTCTATGGCTTTATTTATCTTGACTAAATTTTGATAGATTATGCGTCCACTACCTATACACATATGCCCTACTTCGCTATTACCCATTTGACCTTCAGGTAAGCCAACTGCCAAGCCACTTGTTTTTATCAAAACATTAGGGGTATTTTCAAAAAGCTTATCATAAGTTGGCTTTTTAGCATGAAAAAAAGCATTATAGTTTGAATTTGTATTATGTCCTATACCATCTGTGATTATCAAAATACATTTTTGACTCATTTTTTACTCTTTTTTATAATTTATTTATGTGATTTTACTAAAATTATGCTTTTAAAAAACAAATACAAGGTTAAAATTTTGCTTTATCTTACAGAATATACAAATTATATGTTTTTTTCTTATATTAGCGTGCGTGCTGGTTTTGCATTTTTTATTGCTTTGTTTTTGAGTTTGTATTTAATGCCAAAATTTATCAAATGGGCTCAAAACAAAAAAGCAAATCAACCTATTTATGAATACGCTCCACAATCACACCAAGCTAAATCTCATACCCCTACTATGGGTGGGCTTGTTTTTATCTTTGCTACTATCATAGCAAGTGTTTTAAGCGCTGATTTAAATAATAGTTTTGTAATCGTTGGATTATTATGTTTAGTACTATTTTGTACTATAGGCTTAGTTGATGATTTGGGGAAAATTTTAAAAAAAGACAATCACGCAGGATTAAGCCCAAAAATGAAACTACTAGGGCAATTTAGCGCTGCTTTTATTTGTGTTGGATTATTATATTTATTTGATATAAATACTGAATTTTATTTACCTTTTTACAAACATGCTATTTTTGATGGCGGTATGTTTATGTTGTTTTTATGGATTTTAGTTATTATATCAAGCTCCAATGCTGTAAATTTAACCGATGGACTTGATGGTCTTGCAACCGTGCCTTCTATATTTTCTCTTTTAAGTCTTGGTGCTTTTTTGTATTTAAGTGGAAATGCTATTTATAGTTCTTATTTATTCTTACCTAAAATTCAAGGTCTAGGAGAACTTGTGGTAATAAGTGCGGCTTTAGTTGGTGCACTTATGGGATTTTTGTGGTATAACTGCTATCCTGCACAAGTTTTTATGGGAGATAGTGGGAGTTTAAGCATAGGGGCGTTTTTAGGCTATCTTGGTATAGTAAGTAAAAATGAAATTTTGCTTTTGCTTATAGGTTTTGTATTTGTTTTAGAAACTATTTCAGTAATTTTACAAGTAGGAAGTTTTAAAATCTTTAACAAAAGAGTATTTAAAATGGCACCCATTCATCATCATTTTGAAAAAATAGGCTGGGTGGAAAATAAAATCATTGTGCGTTTTTGGATGATAGCCTTACTTGCAAATATTATTGCATTAATTAGTATAAAGTTAAGATAATGAAAATTTCACTTTTTGGATACGGAAAAACAACTAAAGCTTTTGCACAGCGTTTTGGAAATTGCGATATTTATGATGATCATTTTGCAAGTATAAGTAAAGATGAATTTAACAATACACTTTTACCGCCTTGTGAATTTGATCCTTTAAAAAGTGACTTAGAAATTCCAAGTCCTGGCTTTCCAAATGATCATCTTCTCATACAGCAAGCAAGAAATTTAAGTAGTGAATATGATTTTTTTTATGATGGCATGCCAAAAAGTGTTTGGATAAGCGGAACAAATGGCAAAACCACCACCACCCAAATGACACATCATCTTTTAAAACACATCAATGCACAAATGGGAGCAAACATAGGAACTCCTTTAGTACAAATGGATATTAGTGCTAAATTATGGATTTTAGAAAGTTCATCTTTTTCGCTTTTTTACACCAAAGTAGCTAAACCTGAAATTTATGCACTTTTACCTATCACGCCCGATCATCTTTCTTGGCACAAAAGCTTTGAAAATTATGAGCAAGCCAAGCTTAGCGTGCTTGAAAGAATGAATGAAAATGATGTGGTAATTTTACCTAAAAAATATGAGGCTTATCCAACTCATGCTTATGTTATAAGCTATGAAGATGAGCAAGATTTAGCTAAAAAAATGCAAATTGATTTAGAAAAAATTCATTTTAAAACCCCATTTTTGCTTGATGCTCTTATTGCCTTAAGTATAGAAAAAATCATACTAGATCGTTGCTCTTATGAGCTTTTAAACGAGTTTAAGATAGAAAAAAACAAACTTGAAGAAATATTTGATCATAAAAATAGACTTTGGGTAAATGATACTAAAGCAACTAATCTTGATGCTAGTTTAGCTGCTCTTAAACGCTATAAGGATAAAAAAATTCATCTTATCATAGGTGGGGATGACAAGGGAGTGGATTTAAGCGCTTTATTTGTTTTTATGAAAGAGCTTGATATAGAGCTTTATGCCATAGGAAAAAGCACCAATAAAATACTTGATTATGCTAAAAATGCTAATTTAAAAGCACATTTTTGTGAGTTTTTACCTAAAGCGGTAGAAAAAATCAATCAAAACTTAACTAATGATGAAGTAGCCCTACTAAGCCCTGCTTGTGCAAGCTTAGATCAGTTTAAGTCTTATGAAGAAAGAGGAGAGCTTTTTAAAAAATGTATTCAAGAATTAAGCTAAATCTTTTTGAATGCAAAATTTTAAAAACTCACATAAATTTATAAATTTATTGCTTGGTTCTTTATTTTTATGATAAATCAAGCAAAGCTCTCTTGAAATTTTAAAATTTTTTAATCTTACTTCAAATAAACTTTTAGCTTCGAGCTCTTCTTTAACACTAAATTTAGGTAAAACTGCTAAAAATTTACCTTTTTTAGTCAACTCTTTTATCATAGCAGTTGAGTTTAACTCATAAACCAAATTAAGCTTTACATCTTTAGGCAAAGCATTTAAAAACACTTCTTTTGCACCTGAACCTTGCTCACGACTTAGCCATTTAAAATCCTTTAATTCATCTATGAAAAATTCTTTTTTGAAGTCATTTTTACTCACCACAATAAGCTCATCATCACAAATTTTAATCTTTTTTATATCCTTATCTTTGCAAATCCCTTCAATCAAACCTATATCGATTTCTTTATCTAAAATATCTTTGATAATATTTTGACTATTATCCAAAGACAAATTTAATTTGATATTTTCTGCCTTTTGATCCAAAAAAGTTCCTAGTAAATAAGTACCTACATTTTGACTAACTTTCATACTTATTTCATAGCTTTGATCATCTTGCATTGCTTTTTCTATGCGTTCAAATTCTAAAATCAAAGGAGTGATTTGTTTTAAAAACACTTTTCCTTTTTCATTTAAACTTAAAAATTTAGCATTTCTATCAAAAAGCTTGGTGTTTAAACTTTTTTCAAGTTCAAATATAGCTAAAGACAAAGCAGATTGAGTTATATTTAATTCTTTAGCACAAGCTCTTAAATTTAAATTTCTACACAAGGCTTGAAAATATTTTATTTGTTTAAAAGTCATAAGCACTCTTTTGATAAATATTTTTAATCATTATATCAAATAAAATTAATTTTACTTATCACAAAAAAATCATTAAGATTACAAAAAACAAAAAAAGGAAAAATTCATGCATAAAAATATATATAAACATAGAAAATTTGAAGCTTTTTTACTGCTTTTTACTCTTGCTTTTTGTGCTTTTGCTATTTCTGAGCTTAATTTTTTTAAAAATCTTGGAATTTCAGCTTTAATCATAGCCGTGATTTTAGGAGCTTTAATAGGAAATTTAGCTCATCAAAATGCAAATTTACTCAAAAAATCAGGAGTTTTAGGCATAGCAACAAAAGAAATTTTAAGACTTGGAATTATACTTTATGGTTTTAGAATTACTTTTAATGATTTAGAAAAAGTTGGATTAAATGGGATTTTGCTAGCATTTTTAGTGGTATTTTCTACCTTTTTTATAGGGCTTTTGTTAGGAAAATTATTCAAACTTGATCTTAAAGAAAGCATACTTATAAGTAGTGGCTCAAGCATTTGTGGAGCAGCTGCTGTGATGGCTAGTGAAAGCATTGTTAAAGGTGGCTCTGCTAAAGTTGGCGTAGCAGTTTGCACTGTGGTTGTGTTTGGAACTTTAGGGATGTTTTTATATCCTTTGGCTTGGAATTTAGGTTGGTTTGATTTTTTTAATTTAAAGCAAATGGGGTATTTCATGGGAGCAAGCTTGCATGAAGTTGCACATGCTGTTGCAGCAGGTGAAGCTGTAAAAGCAGGAGATGGTGCTGTCATAGAAAAAATGATGCGTGTTTTAATGCTAGTGCCTTTTTTGATTTTCTTAAGTCTTTTTTCATTGAAATTTCTAAGTAAAAATAATGAAAAAATCTCCATTAAAGCAAATATTCCTTATTTTGCTTTGTGGTTTTTATTTGCATGCGGTATTAGCTCACTTGAAATATTAAATACAGATTTTGCGCTTAACTATATAAAACCAAGCATACAAACTATAGACACACTTTTGCTTTCTATGGCTATGGTAGCTTTAGGAGTAAATATCCATAAAAATGTTTTAAAAAATGCAGGTTTTAAACCATTTTTAATGGCATTTTTTCTTTTTATATGGTTAATCTTTATATCAATTAGTTTTATTTTATTATTAAATTTATAAATACATGAAAATTCTTCATGTATTTATTTTATAATCTTTAATCAAAATAGATTAATGTTAGCGAATTAACAATAAAGGTTTTTTAGCCTTAGTTAAAATATCATTTGTCAAACTACCAAATAAAATACTTTTTACCCAGTGATGTGAGTAAGCCCCCATAATCAATAAATCTATATCATTTTGCTCACCAAAATCAAATAAAGCTTGAGTAATCTCTCCACTTAAATGCTGTGTTTGCACATTTAAATTTGCTTCTTTAAAAATTTGACCTACTTGAGCTAATAACTCACAAGAAGCTTTTTCATCTTTAGAAACATTTACTACATAACGCTTTGCTTCTTTAAAAATAGGTCTTTTAATGGCTTGTTCTATGGCCTTTTTAGCCAAATTACTCCCATCATAAGCCATCATTACACTTTTAATCTCTTTAAAAGCAGAATTTACAAGCAAAATAGGCACATTTAAAGCTCTTACTAATTCTTCTGTATGAATACCTATTTTGTTTTTCTTACCTCCGCCTTTTAAACCTGCTATGGCTAATCTTATTTGATCATTGTATTCTTTTAAAACTTCTTCTAAGTCTCCATCTCTTTGCACACTAAAGCATTCTTTTACGCCTTGTTCTTTTGCATAAGTGCAAAATTCTTCTAAAATTCTTTGCCCTTTTTTGCAAAGATTTTCATTTTTTTGGCTTTGCTCTTCTACTAAATCTTCAATCACACACCCACTAGCACCTATGCCAAAACTACAAGCTAATTCAGCATTAGTAAAATTTGGTTCTATAGTATATAAAAACATTAAAGGTAAATCTAGCTTTTTAGCTAAATACACTCCATAATGCAAACTTTCCCTACAAGGCTCTAAAACATCTACACAAACTAGAATTTTTTCCATTTAATATCCTTTTGTAGTATCAATCTTGTGCTTTTTGTGCTATTAAAACACCTTCTATGATTTTTTTAATATCCCCATCTAAGATATTATCAACTTGCGAAAAAGCTTCATTTGAGCGTGTATCTTTGACTTGTTGATAAGGAAAAAGCACATAAGAGCGGATTTGATGACCCCAACCTATCTCACTTTTTTCGCTTGAATTTGCTTCATCTTGTTGTTTCATAAGCTCAAGCTCATAAAGGCGTGATTTTAGCATTTTAAAAGCAGTTGCTTTGTTTTTGTGTTGGCTTCTATCATTTTGACATTGCACTACTATACCACTTGGCATATGAGTTATGCGCACTGCTGATTCAGTTTTATTAACATGCTGTCCACCCGCTCCGCTTGCTCTATAATAATCAATCCTTATATCTTTTTCTTCAATTTCTATTTCAATATCATCATCAAGTTCAGGTGAAACCATCACACTAGAAAAACTCGTATGGCGACGCCCTGCACTATCAAAAGGAGAAGTTCTTACTAAACGATGAATGCCATTTTCAGCTTTTAAATACCCATAAGCATTTTCACCTTTTACTAAAAAGCTAACATCTTTAAGCCCTGCTTCTTCGCCTTCTTGAAAGTCAAGTGTTTCTACTTTAAAACCTTCTCTTTCACAAAATCTCAAATACATCCTATAAAGCATGCTAGCCCAGTCATTACTCTCCGTTCCACCTGCTCCTGGGTGAATAGAAACTATGGCATTTTTACCATCATTTTCCCCACTTAAAAGCATAGAAATTTCAAGATTTACAATAAGATCTTCTAGCTTGTTTGCATCTTCAAATAAAGCTTCTATGGTGTCTAAATCATTTTCACTATTAGCAAGATCAAAAAGCTCGCTTGCATCATTTAAAGCATTATTTGCATTTTCATAATTTTTAAGTAAATTTGAAATTTTAGTTTTTTCTTTACCTATAACGCCTGCTTGTTTTACATCACTCCAAAAAGAAGGGGAATTTTCTAAATTTTCTATTTCTTTTAATCTTGCTTTTATCTCTTCAGGCTTAATAATAGAAGCGATATTTCCAACTTTGTTTTTTAATTTTTTTAAAAGTTCGCTGTATTCGTAATTATCCATAAAAATTTTCTTTCTAATTTTGATATAATTTAATCTTATAATTTTAGCAAAAAATAAAACATTTAAAGTGAGAAATATGCCAAAACTTTTTTTAATGTCTTTAGGTTGTAATAAAAATTTAGTCGATAGTGAAATCATGCTTGGAAGATTAAGTAATTATGAAATTTGTGATGAGCCAAGCTTAGCTGATGTTTTGATTGTAAATACCTGTGGTTTTATAGATAGTGCTAAAAAAGAAAGCATAAATGCGATTTTAGACTTACACGAGCAAAGAAAAAAGGACTCGTTGCTGGTTGTAACAGGATGTTTAATGCAGCGCTACCGCGAAGAATTAATGAAAGAACTACCTGAAGTTGATCTTTTTACCGGTGTGGGAGATTATGAAAAAATTGATGAAATGATACTTAAAAAAACTAATCTATTTTCAAATTCTACTTACTTACAAGATAAAAATACCAATCGTGTGATCACAGGATCAAACTATCATGCTTTTATCAAAATAGCTGAAGGGTGCAATCAAAAATGTTCATTTTGCGCTATACCAAGTTTTAAAGGCAAACTTAAATCAAGAAGCTTAGAAAGTATTATAAATGAAGTAAAAGAACTTGTTAAAAAAGGCTATAAAGATTTTTCTTTTATTGCTCAAGATACAAGCTCGTATTTGTTTGATCAAGGTCAAAAAGATGGACTTTTAAAGCTTATTGAAGCTATAGAAAATATCCAAGGTGTAAAGGCTGCTAGAATTTTATATCTATATCCAACAAGCATTAGTAAAGAAGTGATAGAAAAAATCATTCAGTCAAAAGTTTTTGTAAATTATTTTGATATGCCTTTGCAGCACATCAGTGATAATATGCTTAAAATCATGAAACGCGGGGCTAATAAAGCAAAACTAATCGAACTTTTAAATTTAATGAAACAAGCTCCAAATTCATTTTTACGCACAGGTTTTATAGTAGGACACCCTGGAGAGAGTGATGAGGATTTTGAAGAATTATGCGCTTTTATAAAAGAATTTGGTTTTGATAGAATTAGTGTTTTTGCTTATTCTAAAGAAGAAGATACTGCAGCTTTTGACATGGAACAAATTCCTAGTAAAATCATCAATGCAAGATTAAAAGTGATAGAAAAAATCGTCGATGAATGCATAGAAAAAAGCTTTAATCAACAAGTTGGTAAAAAGACTTTAGCATTTTGTGAAGGTCAAAGCTCTGAAGGAGAATTTTTCATCGGTGCAAAAGATTTGCGTTGGGATAGAAATATAGATGGAGAAATTCTCATCAATGAAAGTGATTGTGGCAATTTAGAAATGGGCGAGCTTTATGAGTGTGAAATCACGCAGAGCTTAGATAAAAAACTCATTGCAAAAGCCTTAAGAAAGCTTGATGATTGATAGTAAATATTTAAATCATTTAAAGCAAGGGAAAAATCTTTTAGCGTTTTCTCATGGGAGTGATTCTAGTGCTTTATTTTTCATGCTTTTAGAAAAAAATATAGATTTTGATCTTGCTTTTATAAACTACAAAACTCGCAAAAACAGCGATAAAGAAGAGCAAAGTGCTAAAGAATTAGCCAAGCGTTTTCATAAAAAAATTTACATCAAAACCGCACCCAAGATAACAAAAAATTTCGAAGCCCATGCAAGAGCTTTGCGTTATGAATTTTTTGAAGAACTTTGCAAAAATCACTCTTATGATAATCTTTTACTAGCTCATCATTTAAATGATAAACTAGAATGGTTTTTAATGCAATTTTCTAAAGGTGCAGGGCTTAGAGAATTACTTGGTTTTAAAGATATTGAAAAAAGAAAATATTTTACCATCATAAGACCCTTGCTTGAAATTCCAAAAGAAGAAATTTCAAACTACCTAAAAGACAACAATATCGCTTATTTTCATGATGAGAGCAATGATGATGAAAAATATTTTAGAAATTTCATACGCAAAAATTTTGCTAATGAGTTTTTAAAGCTTTATCCAAATGGAGTAAAAAAGAGCTTTAAATACCTAGAAAAAGACTTAAAAGAAGAAAATATTTGTGAATTTAAAAATATTTACATTACTCATAAAGATGAAAGTTTAATCGCAAAATGCTTTAAAAAACTTGGAGTGCTTTTAAGTGCCAAACAAAGACAAGAAGCATTAAAAGGCGATGGAGTGATTTCACATAAAATAGGCATTGTTTATATACAGGAAAAAGTTTTGATTTTTCCTTTTGTAAGTTGTGAGAAAATGCCAAAAGAATTTAAAGAAATTTATAGAAAAGCAAAAATCCCTAAACTCTTAAGAGCATATTTATACACAAAAAATATTGATGTAAAAAAACTTATGCAAGCTCTTTTATGATTTCTTCAAAAAGTTCTTTTACTCTTACTTCTAAAAAGTCTTTAAATTCAGCACTTGTAGCTTCAGCACGCATGATAAGATATGGACTTGTATTAGAAGCACGCAAAAGCGCCCAGCCTTCTTTAAAGGTAATTCTAACTCCGTCAATTTCATTACAATCAAGCACATTTTCAAAAGCATTTGCTTTTACTTTTTCTTTAAATTTTTCTATGATTTGAAATTTATTTTCTTCACTAACCTTAAGCTTAATCTCTTCACTTGCATAAAGTTTTGGTAATTCTTTAACTAATTTTTCTATATCAAAACCATTTACTAAAAGCTCTAAAGTTCTTAAAAATGCATAAATTCCATCATCATAACCAAAATATCTATCTTTAAAGAAAATATGCCCACTAAGCTCTGCTGCTATGTCGATATTTTGCTCTTTCATTGTTTTTTTAATATTAGAATGCCCGGTCTTACCCATCATGATAAAACCAAATTTAGCTACCTCATCGAAAAGATTTTTAGAACATTTTACTTCACCTAAAACTCTAGGATTTTTTATATTTTTAGCAAATAAATAGCAAAGCTCATCGCCCTTAAATACATAATCTTTACTTGCAACCACCAAGCGATCTCCATCTCCGTCAAAAGCAAAGCCCATTTTTGCATTTTCATTTTCTTTTAGCGCAACTTGCAATGCGTGTAAATTTTCAAGCTCTGTTGGATCGGGCGCGTGATTTGGGAAATTTCCATCAGGATTTTCAAATAAAATTTGTGCATTAAGATTTAATTTTTCCACCAAAGGCTTTATAATCACTCCAGTAGCTCCATTTGCACAATCAATAATGATTTTTTCTTTATAGCCCTTAAGATGTGAAAAATGTTTAGCTAAAAAGTCTATGTATAAGCTTTTAATATCATAATTTTCATATCTTAAATCATCATTGATTTCAAGTTCTAAATACTCTTGCACTTTTAAAGAAAGCTTTTTCAAATCAGCACCAAAAAAACTTTCTTTATTAATCGTTATTTTAAAGCCATTGTATTCTTTTGGATTATGCGAACCTGTTATCATGATATTTGCATCAAAAATTTCATCAAAAAATAAACTAAAATACCCCATAGGAGTTGGTGCTAAGCCTATATTGAAAACTTGCATATTAGCTTTATTTAAACCACTGATTAAATAGTTAAAAAGTTCATTTGCGCTATATCTTGCATCATAGCCTACGCTTACTTTCTCACAACCCCTTGATTTCATTTCTAAACCCAAAGCATAGCCTATGGCTTTTACACTTTTTTCATTTAACTCACTTGGGTAAAGCCCTCTTATATCATACTCTCTAAAAATTAAATCTAACATTTTAATCCTTTTGTCTTCTAAGTTCTAATTTTGCTTGTTTTAAACTTTCTTCTATGTTTTCATTTTTACTTGATAAACAAAGTTTAATTTCTAACTTTACATTTTGTTCTTTAAATTCAAAACAATATTTTTGCATAAAATTTTCAAGCATTTGAAGCTTGCTTTGCACAAAGGCTATATTTTCATTTTCAAATACAATAATAAAATAATCCTTATCATCTTTAAAAACCCTAGCATGTAAAGCTTTTTTTAAAATCCTAGCAAATTCATGCATTATAAACTCGCCCATTTTTGAGTCTTTTTGATGATAAATTTCATTGATATTTTTTACTTCAATCAAGGCTAAATGAAAATTTTCAAGTCCTTGGGCATATCTTCTTAAGGCCTTTAAATTTGGCAAATTGGTTAAAGTGTCAAAAAAGGCTATTTTATAAGCTTTATACACTAAAAATCCTATCAACACCAAAGAAGCAAATTCATAATAACCCAAATCAACACTATTGTAAAATAAAAATTGCACGCTCAAGCCCATATAAGCAAGTAAAAAATGAAAATCATTATTTTTAAAATATGAAAATAATAAAAATATCATTCCTACCCAAAACACACAAAAGCTTAACTCACTAATAGGCTTAAAAAATTGCGTTGAAAGGCCAAAAATTTCACTTGTAATGCTTGCATTAAAATTAGTACTTGTGCTAAGTATTAACGCTACAAAACCCATAAAGGCTAAATACGCAAATTTAATAAAATTAATTCTTTCAAAAACAAGTTTACTATCTTGTAAAAATACAAAAAGCACAAAAGAAAAAGGTAAAAATACCGAGATAAACAAATGCGCTTGATATTCACTTGCCACTAAAGATAAAGCCCTAGCACATAAAATCAACAAAAGCAAGAAAAAAATCTTATTTTGCTTAAAAAAATAAGCTAAAAATAAAGCTAAAAATTCCAAAACAAAACTAAAAGAAGGTAAAAAAGATAATAAAACTAAACTCAATCAAATAACCTTAATTTAAAAATAATTTTAAAAATTATACAACAATTTTGAATTATTTTTTTAATACATATTATAAGTAAAATAAAAATAGAAATTAAAATAAATATGCCTGAAATATGCTTAGTAAAAAATAATGCAATTTATCTTAGATAGTTAAATTTCAAAGCAACAAATGATAACACGAAAAAACTTTTAAAATAAAACTTTATGAAATTAAAAAGCTAATAAATATATTAAAATCATTCAATTGTTTTTATTTAAATTTTGCAATTTCATCTTGTATGGTTTGATTTATCTCAAGTAGCTCTTCATAATTTTTTTTATTTTTTTCCAAAAGTTCATCAAATTTAAAGCCAAGCATAACGATGCGATATAAATTAGGTTTGTATTTTCTCCAATTATACAAAGTGCTAACATCAATATCTAATTCATATGCCATATCGCGTTTGCTCTTTTTTGCCATAAGCTACCCTAAATTTTTAAATACTTATGGGCTGATTTTACATTAAAAATTCTTTATTAAAAACAATTGAAATATTCTATGTTTTATTTAATTAATATTGATTATTTCAATATTAATTAAGCTAAATTGTGGAATAATTCAAGTTATCTTAAGTTAAGGAGTGAAAGAATGGATGCTACGAGTTTATTTTTATCAATAAAAAATAAATTACCAAAAGAATATGGGTCTTTTAGAAAAAGAATAAGTCGAGGATATAAATATTCTGATCCTATTATGTCAAATGAAGATTTAAAAAAGAAACTTGAAACTTTAAGTTCTGATAAGTTGGATAAAGTATATACAAGACTTCAATATACCAAGCTCAAAAACCCAACTCTAGTCTTTTGGGTTTATAATTTTTTTATTAGGTGGTTTTGGTGTTGCAAGATTTTATATAGGTCAAATTGGATGGGGAATTTTTAGATTAGTTTTAACTTTGCTTGCTATGATAATTGGCTTTATTGCTGATTCCTCATATGATTCATTTTGGATAACTACTTCAAATATAATCAATTATGGTAATTTTGGTATTTGGTTTATAGATTTGTTTATAGTTGGCGTATTGCTCAGAAATCAAAATCTTGAAAAAATTAACTTAATTATAGACGATATAAAATCTTAGTATATTTGTGGAAGAAAATATTCTCAATTTTTACTTATTTAAGGAGATAAAATGAATGAAAAACACGCACCTTTTGAAACAGAACCCACTTTGATTTATGAGAAAAATACTTTTAAAATTGTCGCTGGAAAAACATATACAAATAAAGATGAAAAATTTTGCATAGGTTTAAAATCAAATGATTTTCCTAAAAATTCTTATCTTATATTTCCGCCACAGCTTAGCTTAGATTTATTAAAAAATCTTTTAAGCCAAGATGGGGCTAATCAATGAAAAATATTTTATTAAGTTTCATAATGGTTTTGTTATTTACAGGATGTTTTAATAATAAGCCAAAATGCGACGATGAGGTTGTTCAGCTTACATTAAAAAGTATTTTAGATGATGAGTGGGTTTATATTGAGTATGGACTAAGTGAGCAGTCTTTAAAGGCCTTAAAAATAAGCTTAAATGGCATGGATATAAGGGATTTAGAGGCTATATCATCTACCGATACCATTGGAATTTTAAGAGCTCATTTAAAACCTATATTTGACTTAAAAGATTATGCTAATGAAGTAGGTTATACTTCTTTTAGTAGTTTTATAACTCAAGATAGTAATGATAAAAAAACAAGTTTTTGTAGAGCTAGTTTGAAATTAACTTACCCACAAATGCCAGATGATATGAGAGAAAATTATGCAAGAGGCACTTTAAAAGGAATTATATTTGATGGGGGAGAGCATGAAGTACAAATTTCATATAGCGCTCAATTTAGCGATGATAAAAAACAAGTTTTTGTAGAACTTTTGAATTATTAGTTTATTTTGGCAATGAAATTTTATTTTATTGCCAAGCAAAATTTATACTCAATTAATTTCAAGTCTTTTTTTGTTACAATTTCTTAAAAATTTTTATAAGTAAAAATTCTAAGGAAAATTATGGTAGAAGTAAAAAATCTCACTATGCGTTTTGCAAATCAACTTTTATTTGAAGATGTAAATTTAAAATTAAACCGTGGTGAAAGATATGGACTTATAGGTGCAAATGGCGCAGGAAAATCAACCTTTTTAAAAATTCTCTCAGGTGAAATAGAATCAAGCAGTGGAGAAATTTGCATAGATCCAAATTTAAAAATCGCAGTGTTAGGACAAGATCAATTTGCTTTTGAAAACTACACTATCAAAGATGCGGTAATGTGTGCAAATAAAAGATTATATGATGCACTAAAAGAAAAAGAAAAACTTTATATGAGTGAAGAATTTACCGATGAAATTAATGATAGATTAAGCGAGCTTGAAATCATAACAGCAGAAGAAGATCCAAACTATGATTGCGAGCTTAGATGTGAAAAAATTCTTAGCTCTTTAAATATTAAAGATTTTAATGCTCTCATGAGTACTTTACAAAGTGCGGATAAATTTAAAGTTTTATTAGCTCAAGTATTATTTTTAGGTGCTGATGTATTATTTTTAGATGAACCTACAAACAACCTTGACTTAGAAGCTATTTCTTGGCTTGAAAATGAACTTTTAAGACATGAGGGAACTTTAGTAGTAATTAGCCATGATAGACATTTTCTAAATAAAGTTTGTACAAGAATTTTAGATGTGGATTTTAAACAAATACGCGATTTTGCTGGAAATTATGATGATTGGTATATGGCTTCAACCTTACTTGCTAAACAAGCTGAACTCAAACGCGATAAAACTTTAAAAGAAAGAGAAGAATTAGAAAATTTCATACGCCGTTTTAGCGCTAATGCTTCAAAAGCCAAACAAGCTACAAGCAGGGCTAAAGCTTTAGAAAAACTTGAACTTGAAGAGATTAAAACTTCAAGTAGGCGTGATCCTAGTATAATTTTTAGAACAAATAGAGAAATAGGAAATGAAGTTTTAGAATTAAAAGGTATTAGCAAAGCTTATGATAAAACTTTATTTGAGAATTTAGAATTAAAATTAGAAAAAGGTGATAAAATAGCCTTAATCGGAGCAAATGGTGTTGGAAAAAGCACTTTAGCTAAAATCATTGCATCAAAATTAGAACCTGATAGTGGCCACATCCACCTTGGTGCTACCATAGAAATGGGATATTTTTCACAAGATACGACAAATTTAATCAATGAAAATTTGAAACTTTATGAATGGTTAATGAGTGAAAAATTCAAAGATTTAGATGAAATTCGCAAATGTCTTGGTAGAATGCTCTTTAGCGGAAGTGATCAAGAAAAAATGGCTTCTAGCTTAAGTGGAGGTGAAAAACACCGCTTAATGCTTTCAAGATTAATGTTAGAACGCGGAAATTTCTTGCTTTTAGATGAACCGGATAATCATTTAGATCTTGAAAGTATCATTGCATTAGGTGAAGCCTTGTATAATTTCAAAGGTTGTGTGATATGCATAAGCCACGATAGAGAGCTAATTAGTGCTTTTGCTAATCGTATATGGTTTTTAGAAGATGGGAAATTAACAGACTTTAAAGGAAGTTATGACGAATTTTTAGGAGGTTTAGAATGAATTCGTTTAAGATAAAATATGCAGCTGGTTTTGGACATTTTACTCAAAATCACAGAGGTTTTGGCCCAACTATTTATGTAGAAGAAAGTATTGATTTTCAAAGTGAAAAAGATTATTTTGACTATGTTGAATTTTATGAAAAATTCAGCAAAGAAGATGATACTTATTTTCACATTTCATTTTTAGAAGATCGCCCTTTAACTTCTCAAGAATTAGAAAGTAGAAATGCTTATAGAAAACTAAGAGATGAGCGCTGTAACAAAGCTAGAGAAGAGTTTATCAAAAACAATGAAATAGAAGCTGAATACTACCCAACTCATGGTGATTAAGGAATGATTTTTGCTTGTTTTTTCCTTGTAATATTTTGAAAGGAGAAAACATGCAAGTTAACCATGATAATTTATCGGTTAAAGAGTATGGATATGGTCAAAGTAGTGCCTATAAAAGCACTCAAGGAGCTAATGAAGATTTTATGTCTTTACTTAGTCAAAACAATAGCGAAAATTTAAACGAGCAAAGTATAAAACTTGATGAGCTTTTTTCAAAAGCCATGAGTCAAGATCAATTTAGCACAGGAATTTTTAGCTCAAATATGTCAAATATTTATAATTATCGTTTTAGAGGACAAAACGAAACTCCTATGCAAGCTAATATAGAAGAAAAACAAGAGCCACAAAAAGATATGGTAAAAGATCTTTTAAATTCTTTATGAAAATGAAGTAAGCAAACGCTTACTTCCAAATAAGTCCACTAAATTCAAACTCTTTTGCAAATTTTTTAAATTCCTCTTCTTCTTTTGTATTAACACTTAAAATCAATTCAACATTTTCTTGAAATTTTTTTTCATAAGAAATGTTATTTTTATTTAAAAAATGCTCAAATCTTGCATAAAGATAAAAAGGAATGTTTAAACTTAAAATATTTTTAGCTTCAAATTCTAAAAGCATTGCATTTAAAATAGCTTCATTTGTAGCTTCACTATAAGCTCTTACAAGACCACCTGTACCAAGTTTAATCCCTCCAAAATAACGCACCACAATCACCGCACAATTAACAAGCAAAGCCCCTCTTAAGACATTCAAACAAGGCATAGCAGAAGTTCCTTTTGGCTCACCATCATCACTTTTATCTTCTATGATTTGATCAAATTCATTTAAATACCTATAAGCATATACAAAATGCACGGCTTTTAAATGCTCATTTCTTAGCTTTTGCATTAAAGTTTGAAACTCTTCAAAAGGACATAAAAACGACAAAAAAGTTGATTTTTTGATTTCTATTTTTGCTTGATAAATTTGATCAATAGTTTTCATTTTTTCCTTAAATTAGTTATAATATTTAAATAAAATTATAATCAAAACAACTTATAAAAATTTAAGGATAAACTATGCTTCAAACTTGTATTTTTCCTGCAGCAGGTTATGGTACTAGATTTCTACCTGCTACAAAAACTCTACCTAAAGAAATGCTACCTATACTAACTAAGCCTTTAATTCATTATGGTGTAGATGAGGCTTTAGAAGCTGGTATGGAAACTATGGGCTTTGTTACGGGGCGTGGAAAAAGGGCTTTAGAGGATTATTTTGATATTTCTTATGAACTTGAACACCAAATCGCAGGTACTAAAAAAGAATACCTTTTAAGTGAAATAAGAACACTCATAGATCGCTGCACTTTTACTTTTACAAGACAAAATGAAATGAAAGGCTTAGGAGATGCAGTTTTAAAATCAAAGCCTTTAGTGCAAGATGAAGCTTTTGGAGTTATTTTAGCGGATGATTTATGTGTAAATGAAGATGGAGTAAATGTCTTAGCTCAAATGGTAAAAATTTATGAAAAATACCGCTGCTCTGTTATAGCTGTGATGGAAGTTGAAGCTGATCAAGTTTCAAACTATGGGGTTATAGCAGGAAATGCTGTGGAAGAGGATTTGATCATGGTAAATTCTATGGTAGAAAAACCTGATCCAAAAGATGCTCCAAGCAACTTAGCTATCATAGGAAGATACATTCTAACGCCTGATATTTTTGGTATTTTAGAAAATACTAAAGCAGGTAAAAACGGAGAAATTCAACTAACTGATGCATTACTTTCACAAGCAACTAATAATATGGTTTTAGCTTATAAATTTAAAGGAAAAAGGTTTGATTGTGGAAGCGTAGAAGGCTTTGTTGAGGCGACAAATTATTTTTATGAGAAAAGTAAAAATGCTAAATAATACTTTATTTTTTAAAACCCAAGATTTTAAAAAAATTACCGCTTATGCAAATAGAATGAATGATGAGTTAGAAAGTGGCGATATAGGGTATTATCACTTAGTAGATACAAGCTTTGATTTAATCAAAGAAAGTAAAGAATTTATCGCAACTAAAACTCATATAGAAAATATCGTTTTAGTGGGCATGGGTGGATCAAGTTGTGGAGTTAAAGCTTTAAAAGAGCTTTTATTTGATCAAGTAGAAGAAAAAAAACTTTTCATTATAGATAATACTTCCTCACATACTTTTACCCAAACTATGCAAAAAATAAATCCCAAAAAAACACTTTTCATCATAGCAAGCAAATCAGGCACAACTATAGAAGTGATTTCTTTATTTAAACTCATCATTGCTCATTTTGATTTTAAAAATGAAAATTTACACAAAAATTTTGTGTTTATTACTGATTTTGAGTCAAAACTTCACAAACTAGGAGAAGAATTAAACATAAAATGCTTTTTTATACCTAAAAATGTCGGTGGTAGATTTAGTGTTTTATCTGCTATTGGTATTGTTCCTTTGAGCTTTTGTGGCTATGATACTAAAGCCTTATTAGAAGGTGCAAAAGCTTGTTATGTAGATTTTTTTGAGAAAAAATGTGATCAAATTTTACAAAAGGCTTATCATTACTGCACACATAAAAGTGCGCATATTAATGTGCTTTTTTCTTATGGGGATGCTTTTAAAGGTTTTAATGAATGGTATATTCAGCTAATTGCTGAAAGTCTAGGTAAAAAACAAGGCTTTAAACGCATAGGTTTAACTCCTATTGCTTTAATTGGTGCTAGAGATCAGCATAGCTTTTTACAACTTATCATGGATGGACCCAAAGATAAAACTGTTACTTTTTTAAAAATCAAAGATAGTCAAAAATCTCCTAGTATCCCAAATATAAGCTTTAATCATTTACAAAATTGTGATTTTACTAATGAAGTTAATTTGCATGATCTTTTAAACGCGCAATGCGATGCAACCATGCATGCATTAATTGCTGAAAATTTAAGTGTTGATGTAATAGAACTTGAGAAATTAGATGCTTATCACTGTGGGTATTTGATGTATTATTATGAGTTATTTACTTCTGCATGTGGCATTATGCTTGGAATTAACACTTATGATCAACCTGGCGTAGAGGTGGGAAAATTAATACTCAAAAATATATTAAGTAAATAAATTTGCTTTATTGTAAAAAAAGAGTATAATGAAAATATAATAATTATTAACATTAAAATTTATTAGATAATAATAATTATTATTTAAGAATTTTATGTTATAATTTTAAAAATAAAAAAAGGAGATAACATGTCAGTAACAAAACAATTATTACAATTACAAGCAGATGCTCATCATTTATGGGTTAAATTTCATAATTATCATTGGAATGTAAAAGGTTTACAGTTTTTTTCAATTCATGAATATACAGAAAAAGCTTATGAAGAAATGGCAGAACTTTTTGATGATTGCGCTGAAAGAGTTTTACAACTTGGAGAAAAAGCTATTACTTGCCAAAAAGTTTTAATGGAAAATGCAAAAAGCCCAAAACTAGAAAATGGTAAAGATTGCTTTACTCCTGTAGAAGTTTTAGAATTTATTAGAGAAGATTATAAATA
Source organism: Campylobacter sp. RKI_CA19_01122 (assembly GCF_025771325.1). Classification (NCBI taxonomy): domain Bacteria; kingdom Pseudomonadati; phylum Campylobacterota; class Epsilonproteobacteria; order Campylobacterales; family Campylobacteraceae; genus Campylobacter; species Campylobacter sp. RKI_CA19_01122. The sequence goes on from NZ_JAKMPZ010000009.1 coordinate 61,374, forward strand.
TCTTTTAGCTGAATTTAAAAAATTAAATGAAGAAGCTGAAAAAGCAAGCGATACTACAACTGCAGCATTTGCTCAAGAAAATATCGCAAAATATGAAAAAGTTCTTTGGATGCTTAATTCAACTATCCAAAATACTTGCTCTATGTAAGAATTTATAATGTTTTTTGACTTACAAAGCTTTATTGCTTTAAGTCAAAAAACAAATTTAACTTCCCAAGAGAAACTACTCTTATAAAATTCCAAGTTCACTTAAGTACTATTTTATAATTATAATTTATAGCAACTCAATGTATTTTTAAACAAAAATATATCATTGAAAAATGATCATCACAAAATATTATTTAGATAAGTATTCAGCTCAAGCTTTTATGTAGGATTTTTCACTAAAAAAACTAAATACTAAAAATCATTTTTACAATATCTATAGTTTAATTTAAAATCTACAACATGAGTTTTAAAATTCTTAACCCATAAGGGCTAAGAATTTAATGTAGATCTTCATTAAGTTTTACAGCCTTTTTATTAAAAGCTGCTATCATCACTCCACTTTGAGAATCTTGTCTAAAATGTAAGCCATTTAATCCTGCTAATTCTAAACCTTTGTATATATCTTTATCAAATTTAAAATCAGGATTGATTTTTTGAAGTTCTTCTTTATTTTTTAAAGCAAATTTAGTCCCTTCTAAAACAGCAATGCCTGCATCAACGATACAATTATCCCCTAAAGGAATTCCTGTAACCGAATTTGCGCCCAAAAGACAAGCTTTACCAATACTAATAGCATTACCACTTGTACCACTTAAAACACCAAGTATAGAAGCACCGCCTCCTACATCGCTACCTTCGCCCACAACAGCTGATGAACTAATACGCCCTTCTACCATACAAGCTCCAGTTGTACCTGCATTAAAATTCACATAAGCAGCCCCTGGCATGATAGTAGTACCTGCAGCTAAAACCGCCCCCATTCTTACTTTAGAACTTTCTAAAATTCTAGTATTATCCTCAGGAATAACATGAGCTAAAAATCTTGGAAATTTATCTACATAATCAATCCTTGGATACCTTCCACTCATTTTTAAATCAATCTCATTTTCTCTTAAAAAGTCCAAATCAATAGGCTTATTGTCACTCCATGCAACATTTGGTAAAATCCCAAAAGCACCTGTTAAATTTAAACTTCTCAAAGGTACTTTTTTATTTGAAAGCAAATAAAGTTTTAAATACACACTTTCTAAGCTTTTTGGTGCTTCATCTTCAAAAATACAAACAAAAGAAAAAGCATTTTCTCTAAAATTTTCCTTTGCTGCTTTAATTGCTTCTATATTTTTATGACCTTGCTCTTGTAAAAATGGTGCAAAGCATTCAAGTGCAAAATCCAAATCTTCTTTAATCAAAGTAGCCACAAACTCACTTTCATTAAAATCAACATCAACCCCTCTTCTAAAAAAAGCTTCAAACATAACAGCTGCAGCGGCATAATTTTGCTCAAAATTAATCACACCAAAATTAGCTTGAAGTTTTTTACTAGGATCAACTTGACTTAGATCAAGTCTTGCTATAGCAAAAGCTTTAGGCTTTTTATAATTAATCCTTTGTTCGATTTGCTTGATTAAATTTAAAAATTCTTCTTTACTTTCTATTGGCATATTTTTCTCCTTATTGCGAGCACGCGCTTTTGCCATTCATTATAGGTTGAATAGCTGAATTATCTACTTTACCTTCTTGATTAACCTTTTCTATAAATTCCCAGATTTTTTCAGCAGCTTGTAAATATCTTTTTGAACTTACACTCTCAGGCATATAAAAACTTACAGGCTTACCGCTATCTCCACCTTCTCTTACACTCATTTCGATAGGAATTTGAGCTAAAACTTCACACTTATAAGCTTTTGCCATTTCTTCTGTGGTGCCTTTACCAAAGATATCATATTCTTTACCATTATCAGGACATAAAAAGCCACTCATATTTTCTATAATACCTGCAACAGGAATGTGCAATTTTTCAAACATATCTAGCGCTCTTTTGCTATCATCTAAAGACACTACTTGAGGAGTACTTACACACACACCCGCACTCACTGGCACGCTTTGAGCTAGGGTAATTTGCGCATCACCTGTTCCTGGAGGCATATCAAGCAATAATACATCAAGTTCAGGCCAAAGCACATCAGCTAAAAGTTGTTCAATCGCTTTCATGATCATAGAGCCACGCCACATTAAACCCTTACCTTCTTCTATCAACACACCCATACTCATCATATAAACCCCATGAGATAAAATAGGACGAATTTTTTGACCTACAATTTCAGGTTTGCTTTTACTTTCACCTAGCATTCTTGGTATATTTGGTCCATAAATATCTGCGTCCAAAAGCCCTACCCTTTTACCCATTTTAGCCAAAGAAATCGCTAAATTTAAAGTTGTAGTACTTTTACCTACCCCACCTTTTCCACTTGAAATCATAAGGAAATTTTTAATTTGTGGAGCGATATTTTTACCACTTCTTGAATTGCTTTTTTCTTCAGGAATTTTTGGCTGTATAATTTCTAAATTAAGCTCTAAATTTAAATCTTTTAAAACATTTGCAATGTTTAGTCTAAGTTCTTGTGCAATTTGAGCATTAGCCGAAACGATTTCGACTACAATATGAGCTTGTTTTTCATTCAAATCAATCTTTTTTACAAAACCAAAACTCACTATATCTTTTTTAAATCCCGGATATATAACTTGTTTTAGTCTTTCTTCGATTTTTTCCTTCAATTTTTCTCCTTGTTGTTTAAAATGATTAATTCTACTAACTTAAATATAAATTTTGGCTTTTATGGTGTATAATATCGTAACATTAATAAAAAATTAAGGTGTAACAAATGTTAGATATTTCCTTGATTATGCTATCAGCAGGGGAGTCATCAAGATTTAATGCTCCAGTAAAAAAGCAGTTTTTAAGACTAGGTGAACATCCATTATGGCTTTATGCAACTAAAAATTTAAGTTCTTTTTACCCTTTTAAACAAGTAATTGTTACTTCTGGTAATATTTCTTATATGAAAAGATTTGCACCTGAGTATCATTTTGTTAAAGGCGGTAATACAAGAGCACAATCATTACTTAATGCTTTAAATTTAGTACAAAGTGAATATGTTTTAGTTAGCGATGTCGCAAGGGTTTTGATTTCTAAAAACCTTTTTAATAATATTATAGAAAATTACGATAAAGCAGATTGTATTACACCTGTTTTAAAAGTAAGCGATACAGCAATTTATGCTCAAGAAGTTATCGACAGAGATAAAATAAAACTCATACAAACCCCTCAACTTTCGCGCACAAGTATGCTCAAAAAAGCTTTAGAGCAAAATGCAAATTTTACCGATGATAGCACAGCAATACAAGCTATTGGTGGTAAGATTTGGTATGTACAAGGTGATGAGTTAGCTAAAAAAATTACCTTTAAAGAAGATTTAAAAAGCTTAAATTTACCGAAACCATCTTGGGAAATTTTTAATGGAAATGGCTTTGATGTGCATGAATTTGGAGAGCAAAGAGCCTTACTTTTAGGCGGAGTAAAAGTACATGAAAATATGGGCTTGAAAGCTCATTCTGATGGAGATGTGCTAACTCATGCACTAATTGATGCGCTTTTAGGTGCAGCAGGGCTTGGAGATATTGGAGAACTTTTTCCAGATAATGATATACAATATAAAAACGCAGATTCTATGCTTTTATTGCAAAATGCTTATACTTTGGTGCAAAATTATGGATTTGAGCTTGTGAATGCTGATATTACAATCATTGCACAAACGCCCAAGATGAAAGATTTTAAAGAAAATATTGCTTTTAATATAGCTAAAATATTAAAAGTAACACCAAATAAAATCAATATCAAAGCCACCACCACAGAGCATTTAGGTTTTGTAGGAAGAAAAGAAGGAATTGCTGTTTTAGTAAGTGCGAATTTAAAATATTTTGATTGGATGAAATTATGAAAGTTTTAATAGTAGAAAATGAATTTTATTTAGCCCAAAGCATAGGTTCAAAACTTAATTCTATAGGTTATGATTGTGATATTATTGCAAATGTTAATGAGCTTGCTCATCATGATTATGAAATCATTTTGCTTTCTACTAGTATGGCTAATTTTGAACATATTGTAGAAATTTTTAAGCATAAAATTATTATTTTACTCATATCTTATATAAGCTCAGATACAGTTTTAGCGCCACTAAAAGCCGGTGCGAGTGATTATATACAAAAGCCTTTTATGATAGAAGAATTAACGCGAAAAATCAAACATTTTCAAGAATTTAAGAAAATAAATATTTTAAATCATACTTATAAGTCTTATTTAAAACATAAATTTGAGACAGCTAAATTACCAACTTTTGATTATAAAAAATTCAAATTGCCTTTGATTTTAAAAACCAACAATCAAAATTTTGCAGATCATTTTGTATTTAACTATACCAATGAGCATAATGTCGCAAATATTTACATAGATCTTTCACATCAACAAAATTTAGATAAAATCTTTAAAGATAATTGTTTATACTATCTTGTAAATTTCCAAACTCTAAAATCATCAGACAAAGAAAAAGTGTTAAACCTTGCTTTAAAAAAAGCTGTTATTATACATACAAGTACAAATGTTGAACATAGTGATTTTCAAATTTTAGAACTAGGCGAGGATGAGAAAAACTTCGAAAGTAATGGAATTTTAACTATTGATGATTATGTTAAACATATTATCATTAGTTATCAAAATGTCTTTCCTGATACAGATTTGTCAAAAAAATTAGGAATTTCTAGAAAATCTTTATGGGAAAAAAGGAAAAAATATGGCATTACAAAGAAAAAATAGTATTACAATCTCAGAAGAAGAATACGAAGTTTTATGTTTTATCAAAGAAGGAGTTTTTGGTTCTTTTACAAAATTAATGAATCAAAAAGAAAGAGATGAAGTTATAGCCACAGGAATGATACATAAACAAAAAATTCCTTATACTCTTACCTTTGCACCTGCAAGTACAAAAGAAAATAATACTGCTTTAGAAAATGCAAAAGTTGGCGATAAAATAGACTTTATTTGCAATGATAAACCCATAGGACATATCATTTTAGAAAGCAAATTTGAAAATGATAAAAATAGCAATGATATTTTTAGACCTAATGCTTGCTTGATCCAAGATTTTGGAAAAATTTGTATAAGTGGTGAATTTGAAATTTATCACAATAATATCAAAGCCATTAAAGAAGATTTTGAAAAAATCAAAAAAAGATTAAATCCTTCTAATATCACAGCCATTGTTTCAAGTTTTGATCCTTTTCATAGAGCACATGAGAGAATTTTAAGATGGGCTATAGAACAATCTGATTTAGTGATTATTTTCCTTATAGAATCCTATGAAAACAACGGATTGAGCTTAAAACTCAAAAAGCGTTGTTTTGATGTTTTTGCGCAAAATTACTTACCATCTTCTAGGGTTTTACTCATACCTTTACATAATATCAAAATTTTTGCCTCGCATTTAAACCCTGTGCTTGAGTGTGCTTTGGCTAAAAGTTTTGATTGCAATAAACTTTTTGTAGGACAAAATCATGCAGGACTTGGAATGTATTTTAATCAAAACAGAACCTTTACCGTGCTTGATGATTTTGCAAAAGATTATAATATAGAAGTTACCATACTTCCTGAATTTGTATTTTGTGATGAATGTAAAATGGTAGTAAGTACCAAATCATGTCCCCATGGAGCTCATCATCATATGAAATACCATGGTGATTCTTTAAAAAATTTACTTAGACTTGGTATCATTCCACCAGCAGTTTTTATAAGAAGAGAAATTTCAGCTTTGATTTTATCTGAGCTTTTCCCAAATCGCTTTCATAATAAACAAAATATCTATAGTAATCTTTTCCCTACACATGGTATTTTAGAATATCGAAGCGATAAAGAATTTTATGAGCAACTTATAAAACTTCATCAAATGTCATATATGGTGTAATCATGCAAAAATTATTTTTAACTTTTTTTTATTCAGGTAGTGTTAATAAAGCTCCAGGAACCTTTGGTACAATAGCAGCGCTAATCCCTGCTTTTTTTATTTTAAGGTATTTGGGTATAGGAACTTTGATCTTACTTGCAATTTTACTTTTTTTAATCTCTATAAAAATCATCGATCAATATGAAAAACAAACAGGCATACACGATGATAAGCATATTGTAATAGATGAAGTTGTTGGGGTATTTTTAGCCTTGGCAATTTGCGGACAGAGTGTTTTTACTTTTTTGCTTTCTTTTGTTTTATTTAGATTTTTTGATATCACAAAACCTTCTATCATAGGTAAAATTGACAAAAAAACAAAAGGTGGTTTGGGTGTAATGCTAGATGATGTTTTAGCAGGAATTTTCGCAGGATTATTTAGTGCAGTAATTTATGGAATTTTACTTAAATTTGATCTTTTATGGTTTGATATAAGCATTATGGAGATATTTTTAAACTAATAAAATACAATTGAAATATATCTTTTATTAAAAGATATATTTCTTATAAAAATTTTAGAATTTAGATATTAAACATTATCTTTAACCTGTAATTTCAATAGTAATCTGTATATCAAATATGCCACAAATAAATAAGCTAATATCTTTGGCAACAGATATACAAAGTATTCTAATGCTCCCACAAAAGAAAATCTATCCCAATCGGTTCCAAATCCATATTCGAGATAATAAGAAGGTCTATAATCATCTCTTCCTATAATCGCTTCTAAGTTGTAACCATCAGGATCATCACCAAAATAAAATATATTAGCCACACTTTGTATAAGATTTATAACACCACAAATAAAAGCACTATCAAATCCCATAGAATAGGTTCCTATATTTTCATCGGTAGTCATTCTATCTATTATATTATTCATAAGATTATCATAGCCTTGTATGGATTGTTGATACTTTTCTTGATACCTCTGTTCTTTAGCATCATAATTATTAGAACTAAAAACAACACTTATTAAAATGCATAATATTATAATTTTTTTCATTGACCAACTCCTAACATTAAATTTTCTTGATAACTAAATTGAGCAATAGAATTTTTTATTTCCATTAAGTTTTCTTGTGTTTCTTCTGTAAGAAATTTATAAATATCATCTTTAAAATTTTCCAAACAATTAAATCTAAAATTATTAAATTTCTTATCTTCTATATTTATTAGCGTAATACAAATTTCATTATTTTCAAGATATTTTATCTTCACTTCTTTTGTATTGATCGTGTCAAAAATTCTCTTTCTACCATTACTGATAATTTTCTTTATCATATTATTACCTCTTTAATTTATCCTATAGGATATATTTAAAAAAATTATATCTTTGTAAAGTTTAATTTCATATTAATCCTATAGGATAAAAAATGGAAGAGGACTTTAGCAATTCTAGCGAAGAAGAAATTTTAAATTTTTATAAAAAAGTATCATCAAATATAAGAAATTTTAGAGAGAAAAAAGGAATTTCTCAGCTTGAGTTAGCCTTAGATATAGGTATAAAATCCGTTGCATTTTATTCAAATTGTGAGTGTAATCGATATGGTAAACATTTTAATTTAGAGCACTTATATAAAATTTCTAAAAGTTTAGAAATTCCACTAAAAGATTTATTAGAATAAACACTACAACGCCAAAGGGGTGCAACCCTTTAGCTTTTTTATTTAATAAATCCGCTTGCAAGAACCAAATCTTTATCGTAAAATACTGCCATTTGCCCGCTAGCAAGTCCATAAACAGGTTCTTGTAAGATGATTTTTGCACTTTTATCTTCATTAATCAAAACTTTACATGGGGTCGATCTTGATCTATAGCGTATTTTTACTTCACAATCTAGCTCTTTAGCATCAACAAATAAATTAATATTATCAAGATTAAATTCACTTATCTTAAGTTCTTCTTTTTTACCTACTATGATTTCATTTTTTTTAGGATCAATTTTTAACACAAAATGTGGCTCATGAGCCCCGCGTATCTCAAAACCTCTTCTTTTACCTATGGTATAGTGCATATAACCTTCGTGTTTTCCTACTTCTTTACCACTACTATCTCTTACAATACCTGGAATTTTAGTATCCATAAACTGATCTAAAACTTGCACATAAGTATCTTCCACAAAACAAATTTCAGAACTTTCCTTTTGTGTTGCAAAAGATTTTAAAACATCAATTGTAGAAGCAAATTTTTTCACATCTTCTTTTCTCATCTCTCCAAGAGGGAAAATCAAATATTCCAAAGCCTCTTTCTCTGCATTTGCTAAAAAATAGCTTTGATCCTTACTCTCATCAACTGCAATTTTAATCAAACCATTTTCTATCCTTGCATAATGACCTGTGGCTAATTTCTCACAACCCAAACTCTTAGCAAATTCTAAAAGCTTGCCAAGCTTAATAAAGCGATTACACAAAGCACAAGGATTTGGCGTCTTTCCTTCTTTGTAGGTATTAACAAAAGGCATATAAACTTGATTTTTAAAATCTTCTTGTAAGTCTAAAATATGATATTTGATGTCTAAAAATTTAGCAACTTTTTCAACTTTTTGTATATTTTCTTCATGATAATTAGCTTTTCCATGAAGCTTCATATAACAACCTATAATCTCATGTCCTGCTTGCTTTAACTTATAAGCAGTTACAGTGCTATCTACACCCCCACTCATTGCAACAAGAATTTTCATCTTTTTCCTTTATCATTCTTATAATTTCATCTAAATCATCACTTATACTATACTTTAACTCATCATTTTTAGATATAGTTCCAAGTTCTAGTAAAGAAGTTTTGATAAATTCATCAAGAGGTTGCCAAAATTTTTGCCCAACTAAAATAATAGGAACATCTTTTTTAAAACTAAGTTGCTTAAGAGTAAGAATTTCAAAAAATTCATCTAATGTTCCAAAGCCGCCTGGGAAAATCACAAAAGCTAGACTCTTTTGGATAAGAGCCATTTTGCGAATGGCTAAGCTCTTAAAAGTGATATTATACTCTAAAAAGTCATTTGCTTTTTGTTCAAATGGTAAATGTATATTAAATCCAAAAGATTTCAAGTGCGAAGCTTGACTTTGCATAGCCCCGTAATTTGCAGCTTGCATAATACCACCGCCACCGCCACTGATGATGCTATAACCCTCATCAGCTAACTTTTGAGCTAATTTTGAAGCCAAAATACAATACTCATTGTCTTCTTTTAATCTTGCAGAACCAAAAAAAGTTATAGCATTTTTTAGGTTTGGCATGTTAGCAAATTTTTCTAAATCTTGGATTATTTTTTCATTCATTTTATAACCTTTAGTTAAAATAAATTCCATTCTAGCTAAATTTTTATAATAATCTTTTATGTAATTTTTAAATAATTTTCTTTTGCAAACTGCATTAAATTAGATTTTTTTAAATTTCTAAACTTTCAAATCCACACTTTTATATATTATACACACTTAATTATGAAAAGATTTTAGTAAATTCGTTATTATTTAAATCTTTACATCTATTTTAACACCAAAAAGAATTTTCAACTCATCGCTTGTACTAAATTTATCTTCTAATAGTTTTTTTACAAGTTCGTTTCTTGTACTATCATCTTTGTAAGTTTCTTTGTTTTTACTTTCTGCTTGTATAGGTTTAAAGGGTTTTTCTTTGTCTTCTTTTTGATTGTTTTTATTAGCTAAGAACCTATCTATATCTTCTTGAGTAAGTGACTTACCAAGTTCATTAAAAAATTGTTTTTCTCTTTGTGCCCTTTCAGCACCCCATATTTTCTCAAATTCATTCATACTTGTAAGAGTTTTTAAAAGATCAACTTTTCGTTTATGAAGTGCGGACAAATCTACGCCTTCTGTAAGATAGTCTGTGCCAAATTTATTAAGTATTTTTATTTCATCCTTGCTTAGTTTATCTTCCATATATCTTTTATATAAAGAGTTTTCTACTTCTTTTACATCAGGAGATCCATTATACCCTTGTTCTTCTTTGGTTTTTTCAGAGAAATTAAATTTTTTTATCACGGAATTAAAATAATTATCATCGTTTTTAAGCACAGATTTTTTATTGTTCGTGTTATTGCTTAGATAATTAATATTTGTATATTGAGTATCAAAATTTACCATAGAAAACCCTTTTTTTATGATATTTTATTAAAATAATCTTGGATTCCAACCACCCATGGCATCTTGTATAGAATTTTGATATTTATAAGCAATTTCTCTCATGATTGTATTATTATTTAACATAGGACTAGAATTATATTGATATATTTGTCCATTCTTTACATTATAAACACCGACTCCATAAGTAAATAAAACATAAGGCTGTCCTAAATTTGAGTATTTTATTTGTCTTTTTACCTTATATACAGGACGATATTCAGCAGGAGAATTAGCACTCGCTTGCAACCAAGAAATTAATCTATCTCTACTAGGGTTTGAGCATTTTTCATCTCCTGCACCACATAGACCTTGTTAAGATTGCTAAGTTCGTATTCTGAAAAATCTGCAATTGCATAAACTTCTGAAATTAAATTTGGACGATCTTTAAAAAATTTAAAACCGACTAAATACCCACCCTTAACTTGTTTCATTTCATCTACATTTAGAACTTTTACGCCTTGAGAATTATCACTTAAAGCACCATTACTAACTTTAGCTAAAAAATCCCCAGCAAAAGCAGAACTTACTAACAAAGAACCTAAAATTAAAGAACTTGCTAACTTCTTTAACATAACTTCCTTTTTTAGCTATTTTTACTCTTTTTTAAAGAATATCACAAATTACATATTAAAATCAATTTGTTATTTGAAACATTTATTGTTTTAATGGAAAAAATCTAAAAATATTTAGAAAGATAACAATGAAAAAGATTTTCTTAACATTTATGGTTTTACTTAGTTGTGTTTTTGCTAGTGATGAACTAAGTATAGACAGTTTATTTAAAAAGCAAATAGGCTTAAGAAGCATTACAAGCTTTTCTTTACTTAGCACAGGAAATGCAAACTCGTATTCTCTTTATCCTAATATAACAATAGACGGAGATCCTACAATTTGGAATGATACAAAGCAAGTATTTTTAACTCAAACTTTCATTTATACCATAACACCTAAGTTTGACATACTTATTTCAGGGGGCGGAAGTTATGCAAGAGCTGAATATACAAACTTTTTTACAAATGAGTATTCTAGTAAAAACAGAATAGGTTTTGATAGTTTATGGCTAGGTTTATTTATACAGGCGATAGCATTGCAGATTTAATTCCACAAATTACCTTTCAAACTGCAGTCGTTCAAAGAGAAAAAGCAATCAATCAAACCGAAAACTTTTATCTAAAATCACAAAGCCTACAAGCTAGTTTAAGGGGATATAGCGACCCTGTTGTATATAGCATTTATATCGGTTTTGGTTATAATCAATCAAGAAAATTTAAAACCCTTAAAATAGAGTATGGAAATAGTATTTATGTGGGTGGGGATTTGTCTATCATACTAAGTCCTAAAATTACTTTAGATTTGGGAGCAGAGCAAAGATTTCAAACCGAGCAAAAAATCAATGGTTATCAAAATTCTGAAGTGCGTTCTATTCCAACTTTAAGTCTAGGTTCTACTTATAGCATTAATTCAGATACCGCAGTTTCTGTTAATGCTAGTTTTGGGGAAGTTCTGCTTCGCCTGATAGTATATTTGGGATAAGCTTATGGAGAAAATTTTAAAAATTTTATTATTTTTATCCATTCTTTCTTTGAATGCAAAAGCAGAATGGGTAGTCAAGTCTTATCAAGAAATTAAAAACGAAAGAGTAATAAGACAAACTTACGAGCAATCTTGCGGGGCTTCATCTTTGGCAACTTTAATCAATATACTTGATGATAAAAAGTTTGATGAGCTTAAACTTTTACAAACTATGAGCGGACAAAAGCTTTATACGGATATGGTAAGCTTTGCAGATTTAAACGATGCGGTTAAAAAGCTAGGTTATGAAAGCAATTCATACCAAATCAATAGAGAAAGCTTAGACAAGCTTGTAAATATTCCAATGCTTGTAAAAATTGAAGATGACCCACGCTTCCCACATTTTGTGGTAATTATTAATCACAAGGGGAATTATTTACAAGTGCTTGATCCAAGCCATGGAGAATACATAAGCTCTAAAAGTCAATTTTTTAGCATTTGGGATAGATATAATAAAGGTGGTTATGCTTTAATTGTTGCTCCTAAAAAGAGTTAAAACCTTTCAAGCTAAATACTCCAAAATCTTTGCATTTTGATTTTAAGCCTTTTAGCTTATATTGTTTTTTATTGTTTTTTGATTAGAGAACTAATTTTTCATCTTAATTGCTCTAATCTTTCTTTTTTAGAGCCAATCTCAGTAATTTGTACTCCAAAATTTCCATCTACAATAACTACTTCCCCATAGGCAATCTTTTTATCACCTATTAAAATTTCTAAAGGATCATTAGCTAATTGATCAAGCTCGATAACTGAACCTATGTCCATAGTTAAAACATCCTTTAAAAGCATTTTTTTACTACCAATACGCACTCTTATAGGCAAACGCACATCCATAATCAAGCCGATATTTCTTAACTCTTCAACGCTTGCTAAGGTTTTATGGTCTTGAGTATGCTCTTCATGAGTTGTAACAATTTCTTCTAAATCAGTTTTAGTTAAAACTTTATAAATTTTCTCATCAAATACTAAGGAAATTTTCTCTTCTAAATCAGCTATTTTTACATTATATAAATATATTTTATGAAAGCCGCCAAGTTCTAGACTATCTGCAACAAATTCACAATTTTCTAAACTAAATTCCATTTTTGGAATTTCTTTTTGTGCACCTAAAGTTGTAGAAAATGCTGAAATGATATTTTGTATAGCTTCTTTGGCCGCGTCCATTTCATCTTCATTTAGCTCACTATTTTTAGAGATTTCTTCTTCTCCCATCATCCACTCACCAATTGCACTCATTAAAACCGCACTTGCTAAGATTTTGATTTTCATCTCATTATTGACACTAAAAGTAGCACTAACTAATGGCGGAGTCATAGAATCTTGAGAATTTACATCATACTCATAATACTCGCTAAATTCAGCACTTTTTCCTGTTAAGCCTTCTATTGTGCTTATGCACTCGTTGACAAATATGCCTAAAAAATCATTGATCATCTTCTTCCTCTTCTAATTCTTCATTTTCATCATAAGAATTTGCCTTTGCTCTTCTTTCATCTTCATATTTTTCAAGCATTTCTTTAATCTCATCTTTATCAGTTTTAATAAGTTCTAAGATTTTAATCGACTTTCTAAATCTATGAAGTCCTACTTGAGCTAAAAATACTTCTTTTTTATCTATGGCTACTATAGCTTTATCATCTGCACTTCTATCAAGTTTTAAAATATCTCCTTGTTTTAAATCTAAAAATTCATTTACATTGATAAAAGTTTTACCAAGCATAGCTTCATAAATCACTTCAGCACGACCGATCAAAGTTTTAAGTTCTTTGTTTCTTGACTTTTTAGCCGAAGTTTCACCCATCATAATATCACGATTTGCTAAACGACTCAAAATACTTTCCAAATGCACAACTGGATAGCATATATTTACCATGCCACTTGAATTTCCTATGATAATCTCCATTACCACCATAATAACAATCTCATTTTGAGAAACAATTTGCACAACATTTGGACTTGATTCTTTTGCTTCAACACTTGGATAAATTTCCGTAACATTCATCCAACTTTCTTTAAGTCTTTGCATAATAATACGCAAAATAGAATCAAGTAAGTTAAGTTCTATTTCTGTAAGTTCTCTTAAGGTGTCAAAACTTTCACCCTGACCACCCAAAAGCCTATCTATCATAGGGAAAGCAATACTTGGATTAATCTCTAAAACACAATTTCCATCTAAAGGCTTAATAGAAAAAACATTAAAGCTTGTCGGTGAAGGTAAAGACATCAAAAATTCACCATAAGTCATTTGATCAACTGAGTGTAGTTTAATCTCAACTATACTTCTCATCATAGATGAAATTTGCGAAGCAAGATTTCTAGCTAATTTATCATGAATTCCTTTAATAGAACGAAGTTGTTCTTTTGAAACCCTATTTGGACGCTTAAAATCATATACTACAATATCTCTTTTATCTTCTATTTCTTCTAATTTTGAAGAAGCAGCACTATCATCGCTATCATCATCAACGACTTCTAAAAGAGCATCAATTTCTTCTTGGGAAAGTATTTCAGCCATTAAACTAGCCTTTCTCTAATCTTCTTAAGCAAACGCTTATGAATTTGTGAAATTCTTGACTCGCTAATCTCTAAAATCTCTGCAATTTCTTTTAAATTTAATTCTTCATAATAATAAAGCTGTATCACAAGCCTTTCTCTTTCTTTAAATTCTTCCAAAACCGCGTTGATTTTTTCTATTAATTCTTCTTTTTCTATTTGTTCTATGATATTACTATCATTAAAACAATTTAGCTGTTCATCTAAAGGCATAACAAGCGATATAGCATGAGCTGCTCTTGCTTCTTTTACCTTTTCTACTTCTAAATTTAATCTTTGTGCTAAATACTCATCATCAGGTTCTTTTTCATTTTCTTGATAAAACTCATCTATAATAGCGTCAATATCTTTGATGATTTTTCTATTGCTTCTACTCATTACATCAAGGCTTCTTAGATAATCAAGCATAGCTCCATTTACTCTTTTTCTTGCAAAACCCCAAAAATTGTCATTTTGTTCTTTATCATAGCGACGCGAGAGTTTAATCATCTCTTCTACGCCAATACTAATTAAATCATTTACATCAATACTTGCAGGCAAACGCTCTTTAAGTCTAAAAGCCATAGCTCTTAATGCGGGCATATAAGAGATGACTAAGTCATCTTGTTCTTTTTTTAGCGTAGAAGCATAAGCATTATGCGGCTGCATGTTTTACTTTTCTTTTTGAAGAGCTATCAAGTTTTTTAAGGTCTTCACGCTCTTCTTGAAGTTTTTCAAGCAAGTAATCCATTTTCTTTTCTCTTGCAGCTAATTCTGCTATAAAGCTATTATTTTCATTTTCATATTTTTCTTTATTAAAGCTTCTACCACTAATTTTATTTGCATCTACAAAAATCATAATTACTATATGGATTAACACATAAAATACAAAAGTAATCAAACAAGTATATACAACTATCTCTACTGCATCTTCTATATTAACTATGGTGAACATTAATCCTATAAAAAAACCACAAACAGTAAAAAAAGCAACAAAATTTTCTGGTCTCATCTTTTTCCTTCAATCTAAAAACGATCCAAAAGCTTTTTGAAAAAACTCATAATGCTTTTATCTCCCACATTATTAAGCACTTTTTGTTCCAACCTATATAAAAGCTTAGAAGCTATAGCTTTGAGCTCATCGCTTGCATTAGTATCATCATCACTAAATAAAGTTCTTTTTTTAATACTAGAACTAATATCTTTACTTTGACCTAAAAATCCTAAAAATTCTAAATTTAAATTATGCTTAATGTTAATATCTGCTACTTTTTTAATATTATCAAAAATTCTTAAAGCCTCATTTTCATTTC
This sequence comes from Campylobacter sp. RKI_CA19_01122, assembly GCF_025771325.1. Classification (NCBI taxonomy): domain Bacteria; kingdom Pseudomonadati; phylum Campylobacterota; class Epsilonproteobacteria; order Campylobacterales; family Campylobacteraceae; genus Campylobacter; species Campylobacter sp. RKI_CA19_01122. Next base: position 76,974 of record NZ_JAKMPZ010000009.1, read on the forward strand.
TAACTACATTAAATACCATTAATAAATTCTCTTTAGTCTTTGAAGTAGTTTTTATAGTAGCATAAGCATCGGTAATTGCGGCAGGATCAGGTACAGTTATGACAATAACCTCATCAGACATTTCTAAGAAATTCCCTATATTGCCACCAATACCTGCTCCTGTATCAATGATTAAAAAGTCTAAATCATCTAAAATACTTGTTTGATTTAAAAATCTCTCATAAATATTTTTATCATTGTATTTTAAAATTTCATCGCCACTCTCACCTGGGATAAGCCATAAATTTGGCTTGACTTCTATTAGAATATCTTCTAGTGAGCATTCACCTTTTAAAACATGTAAAAGGTTTTTTTCTACACGCACATTTAAAATCACATCTAAATTTGCAAGCCCTATATCTGCATCAAAAAGCCCTACTTTATATCCATTTTTAGCTAGGATGTTGCCCAAATTTGCACTAAAAGTACTTTTTCCAACCCCACCTTTACCGCTAGTAACTGCGATAAAATGGGTATGTTTTACATTTGAGTTTTCATTTTTTACTAGATCTTTTAATTTTTCTGCTTGATTACTCATTTTCATCCCTTCTAAAACCTTCTAACACACAACGCACTAAAAAGTCGCTATTAGCCACTTCTATATCATCAGGTACTTCTTGCCCTATGGAAAAAAAGCTCATCGGAGTGCTAGTTTCATAAAGCAAAGAAAACACATTTCCAAATACTTTTGTTTCATCAAATTTTGTAATGATTAAAGTGTCTATATTTAAAAATGAAAAATTATTATAAGTTTCTAATAAATCTTCATATTTTGTATTTGCTGAAAGCACTAAATTCACATCAATTTGCGCATTAGAATGCGATAAAAATTCTTTTGTTTTTTCAAGTTTTGCCTTATCATACTGTGAATTTCCGGTTGTATCTACTAAAATAACCTCACAAGTATTTAAACTTCTAATCGCATCATCTAAGTCATTTGGCTCTATACTATCAATAATAGGAAGTTTCATCATCTTAGCATATTGGAAAAGTTGCTCTACTGCGCCTATTCTATAAGTATCAAGAGTTATAATACCGGTTTTATAGCGTCTATCTCCATAAGCATAGCGAAAAGCAAGCTTTGCTAAAGTTGTAGTTTTACCTACTCCTGTTGGACCTACTAACATCATGATTTTTTGCTTTTTAATTTCACTTTCTAAACGGCATGGAAGCATATTACGCAAAAGTGAGTAAAAATACCTTTGCACTGCTTCTTGATTTGCTTTCATGGTGCTTGGCATATTTTCAATAGTCGCTTTCATAATCGCTTCTAAATGCGCTTCTTGCATACCACTTGCTTTAGCTTGCTTATAAATACTTGCAAACTCAGGTGGTATAGCTAATTCTTTGCGTAAATCTGCCTTATCATCCCACATCATATCCACAAGTAAATTCATTTTATCATTAAGCTTGTTCATTTGTTTTTCAAAAGCTTCTATTTTTTTATCATAATTTGGATTTGGCATAGAAAAATCTTGATAGTTTGAAACCTTGCTAATTTCTGAACTAACTTGAGAAAGTTTGTTTTTTAAATTTAAAAAATTATCATCTTTTTTGCTTGTATTTAAATAAGGATTAATAGGTTTTTGCTTAGCTTTCGAAGAAAAATCAAGCACTACATCTTCTTCTTTTTTTTCATCTTCAAGTTTTGGAGCTTGAATTTTAGCCTCAGGAAAACTTGCTGTGTTTGGTTTTTTCTTTGGTGGCATAGGCAAATTATTTTGTTTTAAATGCTCTTCATAATCAGCTTCTTCAATCGCCACTATAACCTCATACAAAGGCTTTTGATTGATAGTTTTTGGGCGAATTTGCTTATTAGTTACTATCAAAGCCTTATCGCCATAATCTTGCTTGACCTTAGGTATAATCTCATCTGTGCTTTCAACCGTAAAAGTATGAATCAATTGTCCCATATTTTTCCTTATCTTAACAAGCCCAAAGGCAAAGTTACGCTAATTCTATCATTTACCCCCGCATGAGGCACTATGCAATACTCATCTTTACGCGCTTTTTTTGAAAAATACAACAAATCCAAATCAAGCGTTCTAGGAGCATTTTTAAAAGTTCTTTTTCTTTTGAATTTAAACTCATAAAAAAACAAAACTTTTAAAAGTGCTCTTGCATGCAAACTTGTGCTTACAACCATCACTGCATTAGTAAAGTCTTTTTGCTCTTCAAAGCCAAAAGCTTTATTAATCAAAAATGGCGATGTTTGCAATACTTGCAAGCGTTTATCTTGCATTAAAAGCCTAAATAAGCTCCGAAAACGTTTTTTTTCATCTTCTATATTGCTTCCAAGTCCTATAATGGCTATGTATTTTCCTTTTTTATCAGTCTTTGAATAAAAAGGAAAAAAACGAATTTTTTCTAACCTTCTAGCCCCTTTAATCAGCAAGTTATAACACCACTGCCTTTTCTTTATCAAGATAGACCATATCTTCTATCCTAATGCCAAGTTTATCTTTGATATAAATTCCAGGTTCAATGGTAAATACCATACCTTCTTTTAGCTCATAATCACTTCTTGGACTAATATTTGGCAACTCATGTATATCAAGCCCCACTCCATGCCCTAAGCTATGAATAAATTCTTTTTCAAAACCTGCGTTTTTAATCACTTCTCTTGCGATAAAATCAAGCTCACTTGCCATCATACCAGCGCGTGCTTTTTCTATAGCTTGAAGTTGAGCTTGCTTAACCACTTCATAAATTTGCATAATTTCTTTATCTTTAAAATTTGGCTTATTTTTATCAAAAACTATACCATTCTCATCAAAACAAGCCGTTCTTGTGCGATCAGAACAATACCTTTGATAAACCACACCCGCATCAACTAATAACAAATCTCCATATTCTAAACATTTATCACTAGGTAAAGCATGTGCTTTAGCTGCATTTTCATTAATAGCTACAATAGGTGAAAAAGAAAGTCCTAAAACACCTTTTTTTTGAAAAATTTCACATGCTTTAAAATGTAATTCTTTTTCGCTTTTTCCATGGCCTTCTTGGCTGATAAATTTAGCAAATTCTTCAAAGCATTCTTTACCAAAATTTACAGCCTTTTGCAAAAGTTGTAATTCCTTGGCATTTTTTATAATGCGTTTGTTTTTACTCAAGTCTAATTTTTCTTCAAAAACGATATTAACACTTTTACTAAGTTCTTTAAATTCAAAATAACTAAAGTCTTTTGGGTCAAAACACACCCTATCAATTCCTGCTTTTTCTAAAAGCTCTCTAGCACTAGCAAAAAGATCTTGTGCTAAAACCACCTTAGCATTTTTTATCATTTCGCTAGCTTCAAAGCTATATCTTGCATCAGTGATGAAAAAAGCTTTATCTTCAAGTTTTAAAAACAAAGCATTATCGCAAGAATAGCCGCACTCATAAAAAAGTGCATTTTCGTTTTTTAAGATAAAATTCATTGATTTGCTTGTTGTGCTTTTGCTTGAGCTGCTTTATATGCATTGATTTGATCAAAAATTTGGAAAAGTCCCATTAAAGCCATATGATAACCAAAAGGACCAAAACCTACCACGCTACCTGCACAAACTGGTGCTATCATGCTTTTTTGTCTGAATTCTTCTCTTCTGTAAGTATTGCTAATATGCACTTCAATCACAGGCATATTAATCGCCGCAATCGCATCGCGGATTGCTATAGAAGTGTGTGCATAAGCAGCTGCATTAATAATCACTCCATCTACACTGCCTAAGCATTCTTGAATTTTATCAACTAGCTCACCTTCAAAATTACTTTGAAAAAACTCAATCTCCACATTAGCTTGTTTTGCGGCTTGTTTCATTTGCTCGTGGATATCTTCCATTTTCATATTACCATAAATGTGAGTTTCTCTTACACCAAGCATATTAATGTTTGGTCCTTGTATCACCATAACTTTCATAATCTAACCTTTATTTAGTAAAATTTACTATATTATAACACTTTAAAGCTAAATTTTAGCTACAATTTACCTTTTTAAAGGATGGAAAATGTTTATAATAGCACCCAAAATCATCCTAACTTGCGATGATAAATTTAGTATTTTAGAAAAAAAAGCTATTCTTTTTGATGATAATATTTTAGAAATTGATAGCTTAGAAAATTTACAAAAATCCTATCCAAAAGCCAAGCTTATACCAACTCCAAAAAATACCTTACTTTTACCCGCCTTTATCAACCCGCACACACATTTAGAATTTAGTGCAAATAATGGAAATTTAGTCTTTGGAGACTTTTTAAAATGGCTTGATAGCGTTTTTAATAACCGCGAGCAATTAAACGAAAAAGCCAAAGAAAAATTAATCTCACAAAATATTCATAAAATGCTAAAAAGTGGCACTGCTACTATAGGAGAAATTTCAAGCTTTGGGGGCGATTTAAACCCTTGTGTAAATTCACAAGCTAGAGTGATATTTTTCAATGAAATTTTAGGTTCAAGTGAAAATTTTATCCAAGCAAAAAAAGAGGAATTTTTAACTCGTTATGAAAAAAGCATGCGTTTTAAAACTTCTAAATTTATCCCTGCTATTTCAGTGCATGCACCCTACTCAACCCACCCAGAGCTTGCTAAATTTGCTATAAAACTTGCTAGAGAAAACGATCATTTACTAAGCACACATTTTCTTGAAAGCAATCATGAAAACAACTGGCTAAGGTTTAAAAAAGGTGGTTTTAAAAAGAGCTTGGCTAAATTTAGCAAAAATCCTATGCCACTTTACACTCCGCAAAGCTTTTTAGAGCTTTTTAAAGATCAAAGGACTTTATTTACACATTGTGTGTATTTCAAAGAATGGAATTTGCTAGATAAAAATCTGCACTCAATTACGCATTGTGCTTTTTCAAATAGGCTTTTGAGTAAAAATACTTTTAAATTAAAATCTGCTTTAAAAAATGGTATTAATATCCATCTAGGAACCGATGGCTTAAGTTCAAATACTTCTTTAAGCATACTTGATGAAATGAGAGCAAATTTACTTATACATGATGATTTTGAGTTAGAAAATTTTGCCAAAATGTTACTTTTAATGGCAACAAATAAAGCCGCAAAAGCCTTAAATTTAAACCTAGGTCAAATTCAAAAAGGCAAAATAGCTGATTTTAGTCTTTTTGCTTTACCAAATAGTGCAAATTTAAAACAACTTCCTTTGCAATTTATCTTACAAAGCAAAGAAGTGTTAAAACTTTTTATAGAAGGAAAAGAAATAATATAAGCATCTTAAACAAGAGTTTCTAATCAAAATTAAAATATTTCTGTTATACTTAAAAATTATAAGAATCTTTAATAAAAATTTAAGAAAGTCATATGAAAAAATATTTAATAATATTTATTTTTATAACTCAAATTTTAGCTTTAAATGATTTTGAAGTTATTAATGTTCACAAAGCACACGATCTTAATATCACAGGAAAAAATATAAATGTAGGTATTATAGATTCTGCTTTTAATGCAAATCATCCTAGTTTGCAAGGACAAATCATAGAGCAACAATACTCAACAGTAAATAATAAACCTTATACTCCTGATCTAACAGTAGACACTCACGGATCACATGTAGCAGGAATTATACTTGGTAATTTTAAAAACATTAAAGAACCATATGGGATTGCTTACAATGCGAAAATGTATGGAATTCAAATTTTTGGCTATAACAATGGAAGTCAAAAAATAATTCCTTATAATATTTATGATTATTTTAAAGATAAAGAAATAAAAATAATCAATAATAGCTGGAATACGCAATTATATCCAATAGTAGGAATGAGTCAGCTCGGATGGTATGTATCAGATCTTAAAAAGCAAAATTCTAATTATTTTTTAAATTTAGCAAACAACAATAAACCGCTTGAAGGGATTATAAAGTTAGCAAAAGAAAAAAACATTCTAATACTATTTGCAGCTGGAAATGAGGGTATAGTATCACCTGGATTTAATGCTACTCTTCCTTATTATGATGAAAATTTAAGATCATGGCTTAGCATTGGAGCCATTGATTCTTCTAAAATTACAAAAGATGAAAATGGAAAACTTATATTATCCTCTAAAGCTATAGCATCGTATAGCAATGGATTAAAAGGAGTTGAAAATTTTTCATTAGTAGCACCTGGAAGTTTTGTTAATTCAGTTAATGCTGCTTATAATATACAACCCATTTTTGGAAGACCTGATAAAAATTTATATGTTAAAATGAGTGGTACTTCTATGGCAACTCCTATGGTAAGTGGAGCTGCTGCTTTAGTGTCAGAAAAATTCCCTTTTTTAAATGGAAAACAAATAGCTGATGTTTTATTAAGTACAGCAAATAAAAATTACAAAACTCCAAAACTAACAGTAAAAGAAACTCAACTTCTTAATACTTCCAATGGAAGAAAACAATCCTATTATACTATTATTTATATAGATACGCCTATCCCTGATGATAAAAATAAAATAAAACAAGATTTGATAGATGCTGGATATTGGGGTTTTGAAGCAGATAAGATATTAAACAATCTAATCGACAAATATCCACTTATGCAAAATGCCAATGAAGACTACAAAGGAATACAAACTCTCAAAAAAGAACAAATCTTAGGACAAGGCATTCTAGACATTGAAAAAGCCATAAATGGTATAGGAATTTTAGATGCAAATAGATTAAATTTACAAGATATTACCGATACTTATGGCGAAAAAGAAGCTTACTATGCTATAAATACTCAAGGATATAACGCGATTTTTAGCAATGACATATCTCAAAAAAAATGGGATGATAGTTTACATAGACTCGATGCTTTAAATTCTCCAAAAGATGAAATACAAAATTTAAATATTGGATTTATCAAAGATGGTCAAGGGAGGTTAATTTTAAGTGGAGAAAATACTTATCTTGGTAAAACTATAGTAAAAGAGGGTGAGCTTTCCCTAATAAAAACACAAAATAATAAAGGAATTATAAGTGGAGAGGTTAAAGTTTTAACTAATGGTAAATTTAGCGGAAATGGTTTAATAAAAAATAATTTATACAATCAAGGAATTGTGAGACCTGGAAATCAAGACTTAAGTGATTTAATTGTAGAAGGTCTATATAACCAAAAAAACAATGCTATTTTGCAGCTTGATTTTGGAAATAATGGTAATTCTAAACTTATAGCAAATTCTTATCAAATAGAAGGTGGTAAATTACAATACATACCATTACCTATGTTTTACACTAGTGGCAATATAATTACTATAAATTTAGCTGGATTAAAAAATAATATAAATGACTTTGAAAAAGTTGAAATATCAGGAAACAATAGTATTGATTTTGTTGCTGTATTAGATGAAGATAAAGTTAGTATTAATAAGCCCGCGCCTGAACCAAAACCTGAACCAAAACCTGAACCAAAACCTGAACCAAAACCTGAACCAAAA